>JAAYQD010000034.1 GCA_012519465.1 Candidatus Cloacimonadota bacterium | reverse complement strand
TGGCTGTATTATCCGTGCGCAATCTAAATTTGCGGCCAAAGATCTCAACTTCCATGGTTTGCACTGTTTACTCCTGTTCCTCATCCGGGAACATGCTGTCTATCTTGGAAATAGCATCGGAGGCTATATCTTGGAAGCCGTCCATGGCGTCTTTCATGTCAGCCAGCTGGCGTTCCAATTCTTCCACCCTTTGCTTTAGAGATTGGTTTTCCTGTGCCAAGCCTGCCTGCTGGTTGTTTCCGCTGTCTATTTGGCTGATTAGCTGCACGTTTTCCTCGGTGAGCTCCAGCACTTGCAGCTCGGTTTCTTCCAGCTTGGCCTTGGCTTCTGTATATTGATTTATCAGCTTTTGGATCTTCTCCTGTAAGCCTGTGGCAAATCTTTCCATTGTTACCTCAATTGTATTTTGCACTCTTCAGCGAGCTCTTTTATCACTGAATCTACAAGTGCGTCAATGCGATTATCTGTCAATGTTTTTTCTTTGTCTTGCAAAATAAGACGCAAAGAAAGGCTGCGTAAACCTTCAGGAACCTGCTTGCCGCGATATTCATCGAATATCTCCACATTGCTGATCAGATATTCATCCACGCCTTTTACCAAGCGGTAAATATGCTCCCAGCTGATGTGGTTTGCCACCACGAAGCTCAGATCACGGCTCACGGAGGGGAAGCGGGGCAGAGGCACGAAGGTGCGCTTGCGGTTGCGGCTGATTTCTGTAAGCAGATGCACGTCCAGCTCTATCACCCACAGTTCCTGACGCAACTGGCTGAGATCGATGCCAAACTTATCTGCAATAGCCGGCTGGAGGGCGCCAATCTGTGCCACGGGCTTATCTTCGATAAACCACGCCAGATTGCGGGTTTGAGACAGCCAGGACTTGGCGAGGGGTTCCATCTTTGTACCAGGCAAATCCAACAGCTCCAAGAGCCCTGTCACCATCCCTTTTATATCAAAGAAATTGATCTGTCTGCCGGGGTTTTGCCAGTGGCCGGCGCGCAATTGCCCCGTCACCAGCGCCGTGCAATGCAGCGGTTCCACATTTTGGTCTGCAGGATACAGCCTCGCCAGCTCCATCAGCTTCAGGTTGCGCTCCCCGTGGTTGAGGTTATAGCGCAGGTTATCCAAGAGCTGCGGCAAGAGCGAGATCCTCATCAAAGCCTGATTTCCGCTTTGGGGATTGATCAGTTTATGCGTGTTTTCCTGAGGGTCAATGCCCAACAGCTGCAGTTGTGCAGGATCGTTAAAACTATAATTGAGTGTCTCATAAAAGCCGATGCCCACCAGGTAATCCAACACCTGATTGCGGATGCGATAGGCATGCTTGTCCATGATGATGGAAGGCGGCGTCTTTACCGGCACCTTATGATAGCCATCCAGCCTTGCCAGCTCTTCTATCAAATCCACTTCCCGCAGCAGATCCACCCTCTTGGGGGGAATGGCAAACCACATTGCCGCTTCACACTTGGAGGAGATATCACACTCTTTGATTTCGGAAGCATCATGAAGAAGCTCTTCCTGCCAGGCTCCGTCTTTCACATATTCCAGCCCCAGATTACCCAGATATTCCTTTACTTTAGCCTCTGCCATCTCATAGCCTATCAAAAGGGAGATGCGAGACTTACGCAGTGCCACCATCCATCTTTGGACAGGCTGTGGATAGGCGTCATAAAGATCGCCAATCACCATTGCCCCAGCCAGTTCCACCAATAGTTGGGTGGCTCTGAGGCTGGTGCGGGCAGCCATTTCCGGGCTCTGATGCCGTTCAAAGCGATAGGAGGAATCCGTGCTCACCTTATGGTTGTAAGAGCTACGTCTCACCGTTTGCGGCTGAAAGGCGGCAGATTCCAATACCACGCGCTTGGTGGCGTCACTGATGGCGGTCTGCTTTCCGCCGATCACGCCAGCCAATGCCCCGGCATTCTTGCCGTCTGCAATCACCAGGTCTTGCCCGTCCAGCTCGTATTCATTGCCATCCAGCGCCATGAATTTCTCTTTATCCTTGGCACGGCGCACGATGATGGAGGGATGCGCGGCATCCTCGGTTTCACCCTGCAAAAGGTCATAATCAAAGGCATGCAGGGGATGCCCTGTCTCTAACATCACGTAGTTCGTGATATCCACCACGTTGTTGATGGGACGCATGCCGGATTTGATGAGAGCCGTCTTCAGCCACAGCGGCGAATCCGCCAGCTTGATATCTGCCAGGAGGCGTGCCGTATAGCGCGGGCACAGCTGGGGTTCCACTATAGAGAGAGAAAGCCCGATGGCGTCGGAATCCACACCCGGCACCGGCTGCGGCTCCTTGATATAGAGAGGCAGGTTCAAGGCTGCACTCAGGTCTCTGGCTATGCCCTCATATCCCAAAAGGTCTGGCCTGTTGGGAGTTATCTCCACCTCAAAGATGGTATCCGGCAGCTCATAAAGTTCATTGACGCTTTTCCCCAGAGGGGTGTCTTCAGGAAGCCGGATAATGCCGGCATGATCCTCTGAAATGCCCAATTCCCGCTCGGAACACAACATCCCGTGGGATTCCACTCCTCGCAGGCGGGCGCTTTTGATGGTCAGCTCTCCCAACACAGCTCCCGGCAGTGCCAATACAGATACCATCCCGGCGCTGCAATTGGGCGCTCCACACACCACCTGGCGCGGTTCGCTGCCATCGCCAATATCCACCATGCAGAGGGTGAGATGCTCGCTATCCTCCAGCTTTTCAGCGCTGATGATGCGCGCCGTCACCACCTCGGGCGGCAGGGCGGGAATATGGTCGATCGCCTCCACTTCGATGCCGGAAAAGGTGAGTGCCTGATTGAGGGCATCGTCATCCATTTCCAATGGGACGTACTTTGCCAACCAATTGCGGGATATAATCATAATGATTCCCCCTTGAATTGCGCCAACATCCTGATATCGTTTTCAAAGAGGATGCGCATATCGGGGATATCATATTTGAGCATGGCAATGCGCTCGATGCCCAGTCCAAAGGCAAAGCCCGTGTAGATTTCCGGGTCTATCCCCACCATCTTAAACACGGCGGGATCCACCATCCCGGCACCTCCCATCTCCAGCCAGCCGGAGTTTTTGCACACGCGGCATCCTGCGCCGCTGCAATTCACACAGCTGATATCCATCTCTGCGCTGGGCTCCGTGAAGGGGAAAAAGTGGGGGCGAATGCGGGATTTGACCTGGGGTCCAAACATCGCCCGGGCAAAATTCTGCAAGGTATCCTGCAAATCAGACATGGAAATGCCCCTATCCACCACCAGCGCTTCCACTTGCTGGAACACGGGTGAATGGGAGGGGTCCGGCTTGTCGTTGCGATAACAGCGTCCCGGGGAGATAATCCTGATGGGCGGCTTAAAGCTTTCCATCACACGGATTTGCACCGTGGAGGTCTGGGTTCTCAATAGCTTGCCGCTTTCCAGGTAAAAGGTATCTGCCAGATTGCGGGAAGGGTGGTCATCAGGAGTATTGAGCGCATCGAAATTGTGGAATTCGTCCTCTATCTCAGGGCCCTCGGCAATCTCAAAGCCCATCCCCAAAAACACATCTTCTATCTGGCGGCGAATGATGCTGACCGGATGAAAAGACCCCCTCTGCCAGCTATATCCCGGCATACTGGAATCAAAATCCACCGCCGCCTGCGCTTCCCAAGCCGCACTCTTGATCTCTTGTTCGCGGCTGGCAAGCAGGCTTTCAAGCTTGCCCCGGGCAGTATTGATCAGCTGTCCAAAGGCAGGGCGCTGTTCGGCGGGCAATTCCCGCAGGCGTGCAAAAAGCCCGTTGAGCATGCTTTTTTTGCCCAAAAATTGAGCACGCGCATTGAGGATATCATTGGGCGTGCGACATTGGGCTATCTTTTCGGCTGCTTCTTCAGCGAATCTATTTAGTTCGGCTTCCACCGCTCTTCCTTTAAAGATAAAACTTGTTGCGGGCTTGAAGCTCAAACCCGCAATAACAAAGGTTTATGATCGGCTTAGCCGCGGGCAATTTCAACGAGGCGGGCAAAGGCTTCGCTATCGTGCCAGGCAAGGTGAGCCAAGGTTTTACGGTTGATTTCGATATTGGCTTTGTGCAGACCGTTGATAAACTTGCTGTATGACATATCGTTGAGACGGCAAGCGGCGTTGATGCGAACTATCCACAGTTTGCGAAATTCTCTCTTCTTTTGTTTGCGATGAGCAAAGGCATAAGCCATGCCACGTTCCACCGTCTGACGTGCAGCGCGGTATGTGGTTCCACGGCGGCCAAAATAGCCACGTGCGGCCAACAGATATTTCTTTCTTCTGCGATGGGCAGCGGGATTATTTGTTGATCTTGGCATGATTAAACTCCTTTATATACCCAGCATCCGCTTCACGCGGCCTTCATCGGCTTTCACCATGATGGTGCTGGTGCGCAAATTACGTTTTAGTTTTGGTGATTTTTTGGTTTTGATATGTGCGGCTTTTGCGTGGTGACGCACAATCTTGCCAGTTCCGGTAACCTTAAACCGCTTTGCGGCTCCACGGTTTGTCTTGATCTTTGGCATTTTTATCTCCTTAATTAGTACATCAATATCTATATATATCAGACCGTTATGCCACCCAAACAGGTGCCACTCTCGATCCTGTGTAGTATATTTTATTCTTCTGTATTTTCTTCCGGCTGCTGCACTTCAGGATTTGCTTCCTGTTTTTCCAGCTGTTCCAGAATCTTGTCGATATCCTTTTTGGGGCTCATCACCAAGGAGAGCAGGTTGCGATCGGATACCGGCTCGCTATCCACATCGGCGATGTGACCCAGTTCTTCCTTGATACGCTCCAATAGATTGTATCCCAAATCTTTATGTGCCATTTGGCGACCGCGGAAACGCACGGTGAATTTCACCTTGTTATGCTGTTTTAAGAACTTGATGGCATTGCGTTTCTTAAAGCCATAATCATGCTCTTCAGTGTTGGGACCGTATTTGATCTCCTTCACTTCCACTTCATGTTGTCTTTTGCGGGCTTCTTTGGCTCTCTTTTCCTTTTGGAAATAGTACTTGCTAAAATCCAATATACGACAAACGGGCGGGTCTGCATTGGGGGAAATCTCCACCAAATCCAAACCGCTTTCATCTGCCAAACGCAGGGCTTCACGCAGGGACACGATGCCCACCTGTTTGCCGTCGGCGCCGATCAGGCGGACGGTGTTTACTGTAATCTGTTCGTTAATCCTTTCTTTGGGCACAACCTCTTTGGTGCGTGCCTTTCCTCTTTTGATCCGGATTATAAGATCCTCCTTCTTTACCGGAAATGAAAAAGGCGAAACCACATTGGGCTTCGCCTGCTTCACAGTAAATATATTCTGTAATTATATGCAATGTTATAGCCTTATGCGCACGAAAGCGATAAGGCAGAAGCAGACGGCTTCATTTGTAGCTCCAGTTTCTGAGACACCCGTTTCCTGTCAACCACAAAATCGAAATAATATCATAAATCAACAGATTACGCCCTTTCCCGTGCACCACACTGACCCCTGACGCTTTTTCTGAAACCTGTAACCTGGTACCTGAAACCTTCCTTATGAGATACCGTTGTGATGCCGTTGTCTCTCCCAGCGGATTGCTGGGTATCGCAACGGCATTGCAAGCGCATCTAATAGGAAAGGAAGCAGAATCGGATAAAAATAACGTCCCTTGATCCCTGCGGTGGTGATAGGTAGTAGGTGTTAGTGAGCGGTGCATACTGTCCCCTGTTCCCTGTCCCCTGACCCCTAAGCACGCTTTGCGTGCGCCATGTCCCCTGACCCCTAAGCACGCGCAGCGTGCGCATCGCGCCCTTTAGCCTCCCTTGCACCACCCTTGTCTCACCCTTGTCCAGGCAAAGGAGAGACAAGGGTGGTTAATAGGGAAGAGGTGGGATTTTGATAGCTGGCGGCAAGGGGAATGGAAGGGGAGCTCCATCCTGGCATGCCGGGTTCACTTTGTTATTGACAGAAAAAGGCTTACAGATTTTTGGTTTCTATACAATTCACTTAATATAATAATATACCTACATGGAGGATAAATGACTGATATCAAACGCGTTTACCTTTTCGGAGATGGAAAAGCCGAAGGAAAAGCTGATATGAAAAACCTTCTGGGCGGCAAAGGTGCCAACCTGGCAGAGATGAACCTCATCGGATTGCCGGTGCCTCCCGGATTTACCATTACAACCGATACCTGCAATGAATATACCAAGCTGGGTCCTGCCGCAGTGCGCCAGCTTTTGGAAAAAGAAGTGCAAGCCGCAGTGAAGAGCCTGGAACAATCGATGGGAACGGAATTTGGCTCCAATACCAATCCGCTCCTGCTTTCCGTGCGTTCCGGCGGCAGAGCTTCCATGCCGGGCATGATGGATACCATCCTGAACTTGGGTATGAACGACAACGCCGTGCAGGGTATCATCGAAAAAACCGGCAACCCCCGCTTTGCCTGGGATAGCTATCGCCGTTTTATGCAGATGTATGGCGATGTGGTGATGGACATGAAACCCGCTTCCAAAGAAGAACACGATCCCTTTGAAGTGTTGATAGACCAGATGAAAGCCGAAAAAGGCGTGAAAGAAGACCTTGAATTGAGCGCAGATGATCTCAAAGAATTGGTGCGCCGCTTCAAAGCCACCGTGAAAGAAAAGACCGGTCAGGACTTCCCGGAAGATCCGTGGGAACAGCTTTGGGGCTCAATATTTGCCGTGTTTGACAGCTGGAATAACGACCGTGCCGTATTCTACCGTCAGCTGAATAATATCCCCTCCGAATGGGGAACGGCCGTGAACGTGCAGGCAATGGTGTTTGGCAATATGGGCGATACCAGCGCCACCGGCGTGGCTTTCACCCGTGACGCCGCCACCGGAGAAAACCTCTTCAATGGCGAATTCCTCTTTAACGCTCAAGGTGAAGACGTGGTGGCAGGCATTCGCACTCCGCTGCAAATCACCAAGATAGGCTCCCAGCGTTGGGCTGAATTGGCTGGAGTTTCCGAAGAGAAACGCGCCGCAGAATATGCCTCCCTGGAAGAGGCAATGCCTGAGGCTTATCAGGAGCTTTTTGCAGCCCAGAGAAAACTGGAAGAGCATGGTAAAGACATGCAAGACTTAGAATTTACCATCCAGGAAAGAAAGCTGTGGATGCTGCAAACCCGCAGTGGCAAACGCACCGGATTTGCCATGGTGAAGATCGCCATGGATATGGTGCGCGAAGGCATGATAGATGAAAAGACCGCCCTCCTGCGCATGGAACCCAACAAGCTGGACGAGCTGTTGCACCCCGTATTCTCCGTGGAAGGACTTGCCAAAGCCAAAGAAATCACCAAAGGCCTGCCCGCCTCCCCTGGCGCAGCCACCGGACAGATTGTGTTCTTTGCCGAAGATGCCGAGAAATGGGCAGGCGAAGGCAAACAAGTAATCCTTTGCCGCATCGAGACTTCCCCGGAAGACCTGCGCGGCATGACCGTTGCCAAGGGCATCCTCACCGCTCGTGGTGGAATGACCTCCCACGCCGCCGTGGTGGCTCGTGGAATGGGCAAATGCTGCGTGAGCGCCGCCGGTTCCATGGTGATCGATTATAGAGCCCGCACGCTTACCGTTGATGGCAAAGTGTACAACGAAGGTGATTGGATCTCCCTCAATGGCAGCACCGGTCAGGTATTTGACGGCAAGATTGAAACCGTTGATCCTGAACTGAGTGGCGATTTTGGCGAACTGATGAAATTGGCTGATAAATATACCCGCATGGTGGTGCGCACCAATGCCGATACCCCCAAGGATGCTCGCATTGCCCGCAGCTTTGGCGCCCAAGGCATCGGCCTCACCCGCACCGAGCATATGTTCTTTGAAGGCGAACGCATCAAAGCCATGCGCGAAATGATCCTGGCTGATAACGAAGCCGGACGCCGTAAAGCCCTCGACAAGCTCTTGCCCATCCAACGTTCTGATTTTGAAGGCATCTTTGAAGAGATGGACGGCCTGCCCGTCACCATCCGTCTTTTGGATCCTCCCCTGCACGAATTTGTGCCCCATGAAGAGGAGCAACAGGCTGAGATGGCAAAGGAATTGGGCTTGGAACTCTCCAAGGTGAAAGAGCGCGTGGCATCCCTGCACGAGCTGAACCCCATGCTGGGACATCGTGGCTGCCGCTTGGGCAACACCTATCCCGAAATCACCGAAATGCAAGCCAGGGCTATCCTGGAAGCAGCCGTCAATGTGAAGGCAAAAGGCATCACCGTGCTGCCCGAAATCATGGTTCCCCTCATCGGAACCCAGGCAGAATTCAGACTGCAGGAGGACATCATCCGTGCCACTGCTGATAAGGTGTTTGCCGAAAAAGGCGTCGAGCTGGAATACATGGTGGGCACCATGATCGAGATTCCCCGTGCCGCCCTCACCGCCGATAAGGTGGCAGAGTATGCCGAATTCTTTAGCTTTGGCACAAACGATCTCACCCAGATGACCTTTGGCTATTCCCGTGATGATGCCGGCATCTTCCTGCCCGTCTATATCAATAAAAACCTCATCCCCCACGATCCTTTCCAGATTTTGGATCAGGAAGGTGTGGGGCAGCTGGTGCAGATTGGTGTGGAACGCGGCCGCAAAGCCCGTCCCAACCTCAAGGTTGGCATCTGTGGCGAACACGGTGGCGAGCCCAGCAGCGTGGAATTTTGTCACCGCGTGGGAATGGACTATGTGAGCTGCTCCCCCTTCCGCGTGCCGATTGCACGTCTGGCAGCAGCCATGGCGGCCATCCGCTAAACCAATAATATACAATAGTGATCATACAGAGCGCTGGATACACTTCCGGCGCTCTTGTTTTGGGAGGCTGCAAATGTGGGAAAGGCAAAAAAATAGTTGACTGCCACACTCCATTCTGATTTATTGGATTTCAGAGGTGCTTATGACAAACGATATTTATGAAACAACAGAAATCCCTGCCGCAGAAAGGGAAAAAATCGAGGAATTCGTGATTGACATGGATCCCAAAAGTTTCGCTTTTTATGAAAAACTGCGCCGGAAAGCCAAGGATTGGAGCAAAGATAAGGGCGGCAAGATTGGCAATAAACTGGGAGAATATCTCTTTTTGCTGCCGGATATCTTTATCCTGCTCACCCGCCTCATGAAGGATAAGAGGGTGCCCATCAAGCGCAAACTGATGGTGGGCGGCATCATCTCTTACATCATCCTGCCCATAGATATCATTCCGGATTTTATCCCCGTGATAGGATATGTGGATGATCTGGTGTTAGCTGTGATGGGGCTGAAAATCCTTATCAACGATACCGATCCCCAAGTATTGGCGGAAAACTGGAGCGGCGAAGGGCAGATTTTGAATCACGTCCAGAAAATATTGGATGCGGCGGATAAGTTTTTGGATAAAAACATCATGTCTCGCATCAAACAATGGCTGAGGAAGATGGGATAAGGTGCAAAACCTCGTAATTGCCACCCATAATCCTGATAAACTGAAGGAGATGCAGATTCTGTTGGCAGACCTGCCTTTCCAGCTGGTGGGGATGGACGCTTTTGCCCACCTGCCTCCCGTGGAAGAGGATCAGCCCACCATCTTGGGCAATGCCGCCAAAAAGGCTTTGCAGATTGCCCAAGCCACCCGGATGCTTTGTCTGGCAGATGATACGGGGCTGTTTATCGATTGCCTGAATGGCTTGCCGGGGGTGCATTCGGCGCGTTGGGCAGGAGAGCATTGCAGCTATCTGGACAACCGCCTCAAAGCGCTGGAGATGCTGCAGAATTGTGACCAGCGCAGCGCCAGCTTTCGCACCATTATCGCCCTTGCCTCCCCCCAGGGTATCATCGCCTTCAAAGAGGGGCGCATCGATGGGGAAATCACCCACCAAGAGCTGGGTACCAATGGCTTTGGCTATGATAGCATCTTTTTGGTAAAAGCAACTGGCAAGACCTTTGCCCAGATGAGTGATGAAGCCAAAAACAAGCTTTCCCACAGGGCACTGGCGATAGCGGCAATCATGCCTATCCTATTCAAACTTGGTAATATGGAATAATTATACAAAAGAGGAAAACATGGTAAAACCACAAGTGTTTAGACAGTATGACATTCGCGGCATCGTGGATGAAGAGATTAATGCCGAGACTTATTATCTGATTGGCAGAGGCTTTGGCACCTACCTCAGAGAGAAGGGGCTAAAGAGCGTGGTGGTGGGAGGCGATGCACGCCCCAGCACCGCACACCTGAAAGAAGAGCTGGTGCGCGGCCTCCTGGAAACAGGCTGTGACGTGACGGATATCGGCTTGGTGGCCACCCCCGTCCTTTATTACACCATCTGGAAGCTGAATATGGATGGAGGAGCGATGGTGACCGCCAGCCACAACCCTTCCCAATACAACGGCTGCAAGCTGAATATGGGCTTGGGCTCCGTGTATGCCGAAGAGCTGCAAAAGGTATTGGGCATCATCCAAAAGGGTGAATTCCTCTCCGGAGAAGGCAAGCTGATCCAAAACGATGAGATGAACGAGGATTATATCAGCTATATCACCGCCAATATCAAGCTGGAGCGCCCCGTGAAGGTAATCGTGGACGGTGGCAACGGCATGGGCGGACCCTATCTGCCGGAAATCCTCTATCGCCTGGATTGTGAGGTGATAGAGATGTATTGCGAGCCGGATGGCAACTTCCCCAACCATCACCCGGATCCCACCATTGAAGAGAATATGGTGGATCTCAGCCGTGCCGTGGTGGAAGCCGAGTATGAACTGGGCGTTGGTTTGGATGGCGATGCAGACCGCATCGGCGTGGTGGATGAGAAAGGGAAGATGCTGTTTGGAGATCAAATCCTCAATATCCTGGCACGTGACTATCTGGATGGTAACCAGGGCAAGACCGTGATTGCCGACGTGAAATGCTCCAAAAACCTCTTTGACGATATCAAAGCCCGTGGCGGAGTGCCCATGATGTATAAGACCGGGCATGCCAATATCAAGATGAAGATGAAGGAAATCGGCGTGGAATTTGCCGGCGAGATGAGCGGACACGTCTTCTTGGGAGACCGCTATCTGGGCTATGACGACGCCATCTATGCCAGCTGCCGCTTCATCGAAATAGTCTCCAAGACCCCGCTGCCCGTCTCCCGCTACCTTGCAGATCAGCCCAAGATGTACAACACTCCCGAGATCCATATCAAGTGTGCAGACGATCGCAAGTTTGACGTGGTGGCAAAGGTGTGTGACGAATTCAAGGCTGAAGGCTATGACGTTACCGATATCGACGGCGCCCGCATCACCTTCTCCGATGGCTGGGGACTGGTGCGCGCCTCCAATACCACTCCGGTCTTGGTGACCCGCTATGAGGCCACCTCCGAGGAGAGGATGAAAGAGATTCAAGCCCTCATCGAAGGCAAGATCAACAAATACC
>JAAYQD010000033.1 GCA_012519465.1 Candidatus Cloacimonadota bacterium | reverse complement strand
TTATAAACTCCATGATCTTGGTGTCTTTCACTTCCTGGGTGTTGATGGGACCAATCTTGATTTCAGGGAAGTCGTTGCTAATCTCCGGATTGGATTTTAGGCGCATCACAAATTCATTTACCAGGTCTATCTCTCTTACGTTGTTATCGATAGGCGTGATGCCATTGAGCGTAAGGATTCCATTTTGATAGGTAAATTTGCGCACCGCCAGCTTGCTATCTATTTCCTGAGATAGAGCCACCAGCTTGTTTGCCCAGAATATCCTATTGCTAAAGGTCTGTTCCAGACGGTCCAGATCCTGGCTGGAAAGATAGTCATCACTGGCCTGGTATTTTGTAAGCTCATGCTCTGTATTACGCAGATACTGGGCGCGATTGTTCACCTTGGCTTTCAGTTTGGAATTATTATAAAAATGAATTCCCAGGACGATCACCATTCCCAATAGGAAAAAGGCGATAGCCTGATAAAAGACCTTGTTTTCACGCTCTGTCTGTAGCTTCAGATCACCGTATTTATTAAGGTTTATTTTGAAATAAAAGAGTTTATCCATAATACATCCTATTCCGCCCGCATAGCCAGGCCTATCGCCAAGGCTAATTGAGGGTCCTTTTTATCCACGAATTTTTCTGGCATCTCAACGTTGATAAAGGGCATGAATACTTCTGTGCTGATGCTGATTTTTTCTTGGATATAATCCTGTAGTCCCTTCAGTTTGGCTGTTCCACCCATGATATAAATCTTGCGGAAATCGCTGTTGCCAGCCTCTTTCACATAAAAGCGGAGGCTGCGGCGCAATTCTTCCACAATGGCGTCTTCAGTGGGTTTTTCGGTGATATCCAGCATGCTCAGCGTACGCGCTTCGTCTTTGCTGGGATCATCCAAAAGTCCCCATTCCAGTTTGTAGTTTTCCGCTTCTTCCCATTCCATCTGGCGCTTGCGCATAATGTCACGGGTAAAGTGGTAGCCGCCATAAGGTATATCGCGGGCAAAGAACTTGGCTTCGGGTCCCCAGATCACCATGTTTGTGCGGTGGGCACCCAAGTTTAACATCACATAAACACCCTCTTCCACAAAGGCATTTAGCGCAAAGCTGTTGGCTACTGCCAGGGAATCGATATCCACCAGATTGGGAGCCAATCCGGCGGTTTGCAGAATGTTTGTGTGCTCGTTAATGAGTTCTTTGGAAGTGGCACCCAGGAGGATGTTCATATTGTTTGTCTTTTCTTCCACGCTCAATACCTGATAATCCAAGACCATATCAGAGCCAGAGATTGGGATATGTTTTTTGGCTTCAAAGAAAAGTGCAGATTCAAGCTCATCATCCGGGAGGAAAATGGTTTTGATTTGTTTGATGCTGGTGTTGTCTCCACCCACAGAAGTCACCAAATGGCGAATCTTCTTTGGGTTAATCCGCAGCGTCTTAAAAATCTCCACCAAGACGGGGGCATAGCGTTCAGGACGTAAGTCGCTGGGAATATATTCTATTCCCTGGGCTACTGTCGGTCTGATCTCATAGTTCAGCAGCTTATAGCCTTGATGCAGTCTCTTTAGGTGCACCACTTTCACGCTGTGGCTGCCAAGGTCGATTCCTACCGATTCCTTGAACTTTAGCGGTTTTTGCTTCTTCATAGTTCCTCTTAAGTCTATGATATTTTTATATTAACGCATTTGGTATCAATCTGGGGCTTCTTACTTCCCACTTTACGATTGCAAAAGGCTTTTCATCCCGGCGATTCACCTCAGGGAAATCTATGGGAGAAATCTTATAAAATCTGGTGTCATAATGATAGTTCTTTTGATAGCCTATTCCTGAGCCACTGGCACCGGGATAATGGCGCGTTGCCATCGTAAAGCCCAATACAGGGTCTTGCTGCATGGTGGCTGTGGGAGAGCTGTCGCCTCCGCACAAATCAAGGGGTTGGTTCCAGATGCCTTCATCATTGGGATTATCATTATCTATATAGTTTCTGTGCACAAAGCCACGCCTACGCTGTGAGACCGAGCCATGAATATTGATATAGCCTCGCTCCAAATATGGCGCACGCTCTGGCCAAAGCGGGTTGTACCACGGGTAATCCAAAAGCGGAGGCCAGCTGTAATTGATTTGTGGGAACCTGCGTCTATGAATATCTATCCTTGTATATACCTGGTCTCCAATTCGTTGATCAGGAGTGGAGGGGTGGGGGTGCTGATATTCAAAGGTGAATACCCCATCTCCATAGGGGTTATCATAGCCCTTGCCCAATGCCGCCATTGCAGCATAAATCCATACTCCACCCAAAGGGTTGCCAGTGGTGGGGCCGGATGTTTCGTGGTAACGCAGGGAATCCACCGGGTGGCGATATCCATATTTAATCACGATCGATTTTTCGGATACCAAACCCACCACGTCTGTCTTATTCTTTTCTGGAGAGGTTCCCTTGGGGGTGCCCCTCAGAGTGATATCTCCGATCACAAACAAAGTATCACCACAGCCATAGGTCTGGAATCCGGAGGCATTTCCTTTCAGCCACAGCTTGCCAAACGTATAGCGGGATTTTCCAGCAGAGTTTGAAGTGCCGATATAGGTCCACGTGGTATCGGCTACGCGATAGCTATTCGTCCATGCAGGATCCCCCTGCCCAGGCGGATAGCTATTGTTTGTATATACATCAGAATATACGTTTTGAGGTGAAAGAATCGTGCCCACCAAGGCAGAGCAAGACGGACCGTCTATCTCTGCAAAGACAATCTTTTTGGGATCGAAAGATGCAGGACCCAAGATGGTGCCCCGATTGCGGATGGTGGTGGCCTCTTCGGGGAAAACAGTGTATGGATACTCCTCTGAAAGCCCGCCTCTAAAAACAGTATCCTGCGGGAAATCGTGCCCACCACTGGGATACACTCTTATAAAACCGGAGGTGGAAACCCAGCCATGAAACGTGGGCCACCCACTGTTGCTGCCCCCACCTGCATTTCTGATCCAGATATCATCGTTGCTGTGCACGCGTCCATACAAGACGTCCGGACCGTAAAAACGCACCGGCTCGTTGTTCGGATCCTTTTCCATATCCGTAAAGTACATAAATTTGGAAAAGGTCTCCGTCTCCAAGGTGAAAACACCGTACTTACGAACCAGGCTTCTGCGCTGGTTTCCCATCGCTGCCTGCCCGATACCCGTTCTGGTATTCACCCGGCTATGCACCTGAACCACCTGTTTTTGATCTCCTGCCACCACGGTTTCATCAGAATAAAAAGAACCACCCGGCAAGAGCAGAGATTTGATTCTAAAAGTCTTTTTCAGGTTTGAACCCGCTACTTCCACAGAACGCTCCGTGGTTGGTGTTTCGATCAACACATTGCCGATTTTTTGCAACACAGCCTGTCCGCGCAGGGATTCGCTTCTGAGCAGTATCTGTGCCTGTGCGCTTTCATACTCAAATTGAAAGCCGATAATATCCTTGAGTGCCATGCTGGTCATGGTAAAACCGGATACCATTGCCAACACCATCATCAGCATCGCAATGCTGATATTGCCGCTTGGTTTTCCAAGTATTTTCATCATTGCTTTTCCCCTCTTTACCAAAACGTTTCCCATCATTTCTTTGCCATCTTGGTGCGGTAATGTATCTTCTTAAACTTTTGAGGAGCCACTTCCACGCTGGCTTTCAAAGATACCTCCAAGACCTTGATTGGAGCATCGGTATTTACCTTCCTAAAAGACAGGTCTTCCAATACCATTTTACTGTTTTTACCACCCTTTGGAAACAGGGTGACGGGTGGCGCCAAAGATCCGCCTTTATATCTCCATCTACTGCGCAGCGCACCATCAATCTGATAAAACTCTGCATAATCCGTGGGATATACAACGTTCTCTGCCTCAATGGGAACCACGCGGATGGAGCGGGCACTTGAGGATCCATAGGCTGCACCCAAAAATCTGATATCCACCGCATTATTTACACCATAATATTCTTGAGGATTAATGAATTGGATGCCGCCGTCATTGTTTAGCCTCACCTCGCGGGAGCCGACAGGGATGCCATTTTTGATATAGTTCAACAGCTCGATCCCTTCAGATTGCAGCTCGGCGTATGCCCTCAGCTCGTTATACTTCCTAAAAAACAGCGCAATCCCACCGGCAGAGGTCATAATCAGTATCACAGATATCGCCATCACAGCGATCAATTCCACCAGGGAAACGCCGCGCTGGTTTGATAGAGGCTTCAAAAGCAATGCACTTCGCCTTCTCATCAGAAATAATCCTCTCGCATGCGGATAATCCTTTGTTGCTTGGTGATGGGATCAATCCAGCTCATTGCAGCTGTCACTGCCACAAATTCCAGATTATGGAGGTTGGATATCTCCCTGCCAGATTGTGCGGTAATGGTCATTTTGCCCCTCACTGTTTTTCCTTTTCCCAGCTCGTCAATTACATAATCCTGGGCATATTGCAGCTGAAAAGGCCTACCGTTTGCATGGCGGTAGTATTCCATTTCCAATTCTCCGGTCAAGAGCAGCATCACCACTCTATCTCGATAGTTTGTGGCAAGCGTCTTTTCCGCATATATAATACCAATGTATAGGCTGAGAAAGAGGATCACCATCACCACCACCAAAACCAGGGCTTCAATAAGAGTGAAGCCCCTGTCTTGGCGAAGTATGGTCATGGGACCGGGTTGTTTGATTTCCGGCATGGCTATAGTACTATCCATCATGATCTTAGGATTATTATAATGTTTAAAATCCGGCACCCGTGGCAAACAGCTTGGGATTATCCGAAAGCTCTTCTGCCACTGTACGTTCCACCAGATTGTTCATTACGAGGTTATAAAGAGATTGATCGCGCGTCTGCATACCTTCCTTGGTACTGGCTTGTATCACCGAAGGAATCTGATATGTCTTATCTTCACGGATCAGGTTGCGCACCGCCGCATTGGCTATCATTATCTCCACTGCCGGCACGCGTCCTTTGCCATCTTTGGTGGGCAACAGAGTCTGCGAGATCACGGCTTCCAGGGATTCTGAAAGCATGGATCGCACCTGCTGTTGCTGTTCTTTGGGAAACATATCAATCACACGGTCGATTGATTTTGTGGCGCTTCCCGTATGCAGTGTGGCGAATACCAAGTGACCGGTCTCGGCGGCTGTAAGAGCCAAAGACACGGTCTCCAAGTCACGCATTTCACCCACCAGGATCACGTCTGGGTCTTCACGCAACGCACTGCGCAAGGCAGCGGTAAAGCTATGCGTGTCATGACCCAATTTTCTTTGGTTAATAAGACTGTTTTTGCTACTGTGAACAAATTCTATGGGGTCTTCCACTGTAATGATATGACAAAAGCGGTTATCATTGATTGAATCAATCATAGTAGCCAAGGTGGTTGATTTTCCGCTGCCAGTGGGTCCGGTTACCAAAATCAGGCCTTTCTCCTTGGTGGTCAGCCGTTTCATCACCTCTGGAAGGTGCAGCTCTTCGTATTGCTTGATTTCATTGGGAATCACACGGAAGGCTGCAGAAATCCCATTGATCTGATGAAAGGCATTTACACGGAAACGAACGTCGTTGGAAAGCTTGGTGGAAAAGTCTATCTCCAGATTCTCCTTAAACATCATCTGCTGTGATTCATTCATCACGCTAAAGATGAGGCTTTCCACTTCTTCCAAACTTTGGATGGGAAGGTTCAAACGTTTCATTTTTCCATGTACACGCACCATCGGATGTGCACCGGTAGCCACGTGCAAGTCGGATGCACCAGCTTCGGCTGTGAAGCGTAGTAATTCGTGGATAGTCAACTTATTTCCTCCAGATCAATC
>JAAYQD010000032.1 GCA_012519465.1 Candidatus Cloacimonadota bacterium | reverse complement strand
TGCCTTTGATGGCATTCATCAATTCTTTTACCAAGAGGAGTCCAATCCCCGTGCCAGCTTCATTGAGCGTGCCGTGAGTGCGATAATTGCGGTCCATATCAAAGAGGGTTTTTAGTTCGGTTCTGGGGATGCCCACGCCGTTATCCTCCACAACGATGATGAATTCATCCTGCAGGGAAGCAGAGATGATGATGCTCTGTTCGGATTTGGAATACTTGATGGCGTTGGAGATGAGATTGCGTATGATGGTGCTGAAGAGCTGCCTATCGGTGTTGATTCTATACTGTTCATCCACCTCATTCCTGATCTGCAGCTGTTTTAGTTGGATTTGAGCATCAAAATCTTTGCTGCATTCATCGATTAAGGATTTCAAGTCAATGCGGCTTTTTTGCATGATGATCCTGCCTGTGTTTGCCTTTGCCCAGTTCAAGAGGTTTTCCAAGATGAGATCCATCCCACTGGCAGATTTGCTCATTTGTACCACACATTCCAAGAGCTCATCCCGGCTCAGCTTGTCCAGATTTTCCTGCAAAAAGCTGCTGAGGGAGATGAAAGAATAAACGGGGTCTTGCAGATCACGCACGATGGCGGTGAAGAAGCGGTCTTTCATTTGGTTGAGTTTTTTGAGGGAGTGTGCGCTTTCTGCCAACTGGTCTTCCAGCTCCCGATTGCGGGTGACGTCTTGGATAAAGCCATCCAGATAGAGGGGGTTATCCTCATCGTAATAGATGGCGCGCCCCTGCTCCCACACCCAGCGGATGCTTCCATCCTTGTGTTTGATGCGATAGATCAGCTGGAATCCCTTGTCATTTTTTACCGCTCTGTTGATGGTGTTTCTCACGTAGCTTCTGTCATCATCATAAATCAGGTCTTCAAAGCTGAGAGTGCTGTTGTAAAGCAGCTCTTCGGGCACATATCCCGTGAGCTGGGGGCAGTTTTGCGAGATAAAGAGCATCGTCCACTTGGCGTCCATCTTGCAGCGGTAGGCGATGCCCGGAAAATCATGCAGCAGGTTGTGCATGATATCCGGGAACAGCTTGTTATAATCTTGAACCCCATCCTTTTGGAAGGGGAGGTGGTCATTTTTTTGTTTGGGTGGCATGGGTCACCTCAATTCTTGATGGCTGCTGCCTTGTAGAACTGACGTGCTTGGGGGGCAGCGGATTGGATCCAGCGTTTGGGATCTTGGGAATCAAAATATCCCATGGCACTATAGGGAATATAGCCTCCATAGGGATCGGTGCTGGAAAAGATGATATAGGAATCGGCATCTTCCACTTCACTGATATTCAGGGTGATCTGATCCGATACAAAATCGATGGTGAGAGGGGTCTCGATATAGGCGATGAGCTGAAGGGCGGAGCTTTGGATGGAGGTAGTCTGGCTGAGCACCGCCGGGGATATGAGGACGGTGATATGGTAGTTGTCATCAAAATCGCTGCCGTCAAAGCTGAGAGTGAGAGTGGCTGTAGATACGTTTTGATATGTGACGCTGTGGATGGAGAGCCCGGCGGGTGCATTCTGCAAAGTGAACTGGGAGGGATTGAGGCTGGAAGAGCTGAAGCTGGCGCCCTGCAGGTTGATATTGACCTGCAAGCCATCCAAATCGTACTCATACACGGAGCCAAGGGCAGTGAGGGTGGCTGTGGGAGTGGGCAGATTGACCGTCAGCCAAGGGGAATACATACTGTAGCCGCTCACGAAATAGGAGCGCAGCCTGTAATAATAGGTATTGGCAGAGGAGAGTCCGCTGATGGCTTTGGAGGTGTAGAGGCCGGCATCATAATCGTTATAACCACTGATGGGGATAACGGTAAGGGTATCGGTAACCACCTGCAGATAGTATTTGGTGGCGTCCAGCGGTGTGCTCCAGTTTGCCGTAAAGCCGGTTTGGGACAGCGAGGAGGCATGCGTGGGCACGGGGCTCCAGAGCTGGTGGGCAAAGAGAGGTACATCGATAAAGGGATTGCGATTGCCCTGACGCTCGAAGATGCGTTCGTTGCGCTGTCTTTCCCGGG
>JAAYQD010000406.1 GCA_012519465.1 Candidatus Cloacimonadota bacterium | reverse complement strand
TATCTATCTGATAATTGCCTTGCGAGATCTCTTCTATCAGTCGTTCGATCTCGCCCAAAGCCTTGCGCAAGCGGAAAGGGATGTAGCTGTAAATCACTATCAGATATACAAATATGATAAAGAAAAAGATGATGAGGATGGTTTGGATATCAAAAGTGAGCGCATGGAGGCTGCTGGCGTGATGCAGGGTGAAAAGGATGAGGCCGGATTGGAGGAGGAAGATGCCCAAAAGGATGGCAAGCAGCAGATGATAGCGTTTCTTAAAAGACTTTTTCATGGTGCTTAATCCTTTTTGGCGGTGGTGTCGTAAATCAATTTATCCACATTGCCTTTGGAGCCCAAAAGGATGAGTACATCACCTTCGTTTACCACGTCGTTGGCGCCGGGCATTTCATTCAGACGGTTTTCTATCACGTTGGTGCCATCTTCCGTCACATCCAGATAGTTGTATTTGATGGCTATTATATTGATGCCACGCTTTGAGGGCAGGGCCAGCTCTTGCAGGGTTTTGCCCACGAATGATTTGGGCGCAACCAGCTCTATCATGGTGTGACCTGTGGAGAGGCTGGTGTATTCCAGGATGTTGGTGGAGATCAGCCTCTTGGCAAGCTGATTGCCCACGATCTCCTCCGGCAGCAGGATGTGTTGGACGCCCACGAGCTCCATTATCTTGCCGTGCAAGCGGTTTTCCACCTTGGAATAGATGAGGTTCACGCCTATCTTTTTGAGGATGGCAGCGGTGAGGATGCATTCTTGAATGTGGCTGCCAATGCCGATGATTACGGCATCCACCTCGTTTAGATTGAGGGTGCGCAGTGCCGCTTCATCCGTGGAATCCAGGCAGTATGCACTGGAAACGTGGCTGCTGATTTCATCTATCAATTCCTGGTCTTTATCTATCGCCATCACGTCCATGCCGTATTCCGCCAAAACGGTGGCAACGGTCATTCCAAACCTGCCCAATCCAATCACTGCATAACGTGCCATGCTGGTCTCCTTGTATTCATTATAGGCATCCTTCCCCCCTTAGCCAATGGCTATCTTTTCCTCGGCATAGCCCAAGTTTACAGCCTGCCGTTTGATGGCAAAGGCATAAATCATGGTAAGCGGGCCGATGCGCCCCACATACATCAAGAGTGTGATAAAGAGCCTGCCAGCGGTGCCAAGCAGCGGCGTGATGCCCATGGAAAGCCCTACCGTTCCAAAGGCAGAGACTGTTTCAAAGATCATCTTGTGAAAAGAGAAAGGCTCGATCATCAACATAATAACGGTAATCACGAAGATAATGGCTGCAGACAGCACCACCAGTGAGGTGGCTTGGCGGATGTTGGCAGCCGATATCTTGCGGTTGAATATCACCAGGTCTTTTTTGCCTTTGAGGAGCGAGGTGATGGATAGCACCAGCACCGCAAAGGTGGTGGTCTTTACTCCTCCGCCCGTGGAACCGGGAGAGGCTCCGATAAACATCAACAATAGCGAGATCATGATGCTGGCGCGCCCCAGGAGGCTGATATCAATAGTGTGAAAGCCTACCGTGCGGGAATTGACGCTGTGAGCCCATGAAGCCAGCACGCGCTGGGCAAAGGGGAAGCCACTCATCGCTCCCCAATATTCCGTGATGAAAAACGAGAGCATCCCAAAGCCCAGGAGAGCTGCGGTGGTGATCAATACTATTTTGGAATGCAGTGCCAGCTTGCGCCTCTTTTTGCCTGTAAATAAATAACGGCTGAGATCTATGATCACTATAAATCCCAGGCTGCCCACAATGGAAAGCAGGGAAACTATGAGATTCATCCACGCATCTGCTGAATAGCTCATCAGGCTATCCGGAAACACCGAAATACCGGCATGGCAGAAGGCGGAAATGGAATGGAAAATGCTGTAATAAAGGGCTTGCTGCGGCGGGTTGTGCGCCGAAAAACGGATGTATAACAGTGCGGCACCAGCTACTTCTATCAAGAAGGTGACAATCACGATACGCTTTAATAGCTGCAGCACATTCAGCCTTTGATTGCCGCCCACCATCTGATACATCACGCTTTCCATCTTCATGGTAAGCCTTTGCCCCAATACGATAGCGAAAGCGGTGGAGATGGTCATGATCCCCAAGCCACCAATCTGGATGAGGAGCAGGATGATCAATTGCCCCACAAAGCTATAATAGGTACCCACATTATTCACCATCAATCCCGTCACACAGGTGGCAGAGGTGGCGGTGAAGAGTGCATCCACAAAGCTGGTGATCTTCCCATCACTTGAGGCGGAAGGCATCATCAACAGAACGGTTCCCACGGCTATCACCAAGGCAAAGCTCAGCATCAGAGATACGGGGGGATTTGCCGATAAAGCACGGTAGAATCTGCCATCAAAGGCATGAAAGAGAAAGTATTGCAGGAAATGCCAGGTCTGCCTTGCCAAAAGGAAGAAGATCACGAATTTGGCGCTGTAAAAGATCAACAGGGCACCCAGGGCAAGCATGATGAGATCAAAGAAAAGCAGGCTTCTATCTGTGGTGCCGCTGCGGGCAAGCAGGCGGTTGATGATGGTAAGAAACAGCAGGCAGATATTGATGAGGGCAGTAATGATCTCCACTTTGTCTATCTGGAGATAGGCGGCTATCACCGGCTGTAGAAACAATACCAAAAAGCTCCATACGGCAAGGAGATACGCCAGCTGCTCCACTTTTGCCAAAGTGCCGCGCAGCAGTTTGATGATCATTGTCTTATAGGGGAGCCTCAGCCCAATTGCGATAAGAGAGCGGCAAACACCTCTTCCGGAGTTCCTGCTGCGGGGATGGTGGCAAGCAGTCCTTTTTCGGCAAAGAATTCGGTAAGTCCTTGAGTTCTCTCGTGAAAGTCTTTGATTCTCTTGCGGATGGCGCTGGGTTTGTCATCATCCCTGATAATCAGCGCACTGCCGCACACATCACAGACTCCCTCAACTTGTGGTTTTTTGCTAATCAAGTTATAGATTTCTCCACAGCGGCTGCATACGCGTCTGCTCTCGATGCGAGAAATGGCAGTGGCATCATCCAGCTCCAGGTAAAATGCCTTTTGCACCGTAAAATTGGCACACAGATGCTCCGCCTGTGTGGGGGTGCGGGGGAATCCATCAAATACTATGCCGGCAGCCGTGTCACACAGGGAATGGCTGATAAGCTCATAAATCAGATCATCATCTGCCAATCCACCACCGCCAATCACCCTCTCCACCTTTTTGCCGATCTGGGTCTTGAGGAGGATTTGCTCCCGCAGAAGATCCCCTATCATAATGTGTTGATAGCTGAGGTGTGCGCTCAATAGCTTTGCCTGCACGCCTTTGCCGCTGCCCTGAATACCAAAGATAACGATACAATCCATAATAAGTTAAACCACCTTTTCCGTGTGCAATCTCTATAGCATGTCTGATTGTGTCAAGAATTGATTTTCTCTATCACTACGCAGGCAGTGGCATAGTCCTGTTCGTGAGAGATGCTGATGTGGATGGCACCTGCGCCCAGCTTGTGCGCCAGCTCTTTGGTGCTATCCGATAAAACAAGCCGTGGTGCATCATCACCACTGCGCAGGATTTCGATATGTTTCCAGTGCACGCCCTCTGCCCAGCCCGTTCCCAATGCCTTCATAAAGGCTTCTTTGGCTGCAAACCTGGCGGCATAGGATTGCCATTTGGATGCCCGTATTTCGCAATACTCCCGCTCCTTGGGGGTAAACAGAGTTGAAGCCATGGAAGGCTGCCTCTCCATGCTGTTTTGCAGGCGTTTTACCTGAACGATATCCGTGCCGATGCCAAAGATCATGTGTCTTTTTCCAGCTTTAGGAGGCGTTCTTTGAGGTCCAAGCCTCCGCCAAAGCCCGTCAGCTTACCGGAGGAGCCCACCACCCTGTGACAGGGGATGATGAGAGGCAGGGGATTGGATGCCATCGCTGCTCCCACGGCACGTGCGGCTTTGGGGCTGCCTGCCAAGGCGGCAATCTCCCCATAGCTGGCGGTCTGCCCTCTGGGGATGGCCTTGGTGGCTTCGTACACTTTGGTCACAAAGGGAGTGGCGCTTAGCCTGTAAGGTAAATCCAGCTCTTTGATGCGCCCATGCAGATACGCATCCAACTGCTCTATATAGGGATGCGCGGATGTGGGCTCTTGGGATTGGGGACTGTCTTTATCCAAAAAGTCTATCACCGTCACCGTCTCACCAAGGAGGGTGAGCATGATGTGAAAACCAGACTGGTTGTAATACAGGTACAAAAGTGTTGAATTATCCATATTGCGTGCCTCTTACACAGGCTAAAAAAGGATGGAGCCCGCTGATGACTCATGTATTTCACGGGCTCCATATTGCTTAGTAGTTTTTACAATGCTATGCAGTGAATCTGCGGCGTTCTTTGATCCTTCCAGCTTTGCCTTTGGCACCGCGCAGGTAAAAGAGTTTGGCCCTGCGAACCTGGCCAAAGCGAACGATTTCAAGCTTGTCGATATTGGGTGAATTCTGTGGGAAAATCCTCTCCACGCCAATACCATTTGATATTTTACGAACTGTGAAGGTCTTGGAGACGCCTGCTCCGCGTTTCTGGATCACGATGCCCTGAAACACCTGTATGCGTTCTTTGCTGCCTTCTTTAATTTTATAGTGGACCTTCACGGTGTCGCCTACGCGATACTCGGGAAAGTCGGTTCTGATTTGGTCTCTGCCAACTGTGTGCAGAATATCCATGGTTCCTCCCATATATGTTCTCGGAAGCAAGACGGTCCAAAATGACGGCAACGGCGCTGCGCACCGATAAGTGGTTAAAGCTCCTCACACCGGTTATGGGTGCGAGAATATGGTCTGCGGCGGCATGAATCTCTTCGCAAAGGCCAAAACCCGTGCCAAATACAATCAGTATTGGCCTGTTTAGGCGGCAAAGAGACCTCAGAGCTGTATATGAAATCTGAGGCTGCCTGGTGCGCGCCGTCGTTGAAATAATTATGGGACGCGCCGCTTCCTGCGTTGTAATTTTATCTATCATGGTATCAAAATCGTGGCTGTGCCTGATGATGCCCAGAGCTTCACTGCGCTGGGGATTGTATGGCAATTGGGGTGAAGCCTGCCAAAAGCCGATAATCTCTTTTAGCAGCTGCGTTTGTGCCTCGTCTGGATGAACCACCCAGAAGGAAGAGGCACCATAGCTGTAGGCAGCTCTGGAGATATCGTGCAAATCCAGATTGGTAAAGGAAGACGTAATCCTCTCTCCGGCTTTATTCAGAACCGGATAGTGCAAGAGGGCAAGATGCAGATTTGCCATCAATCATCAATCAAATCTGGACGACGCACCCGCGTGAGCCTCTGGGCCTGTTCTTCTGCCCAGGATGTGATGCGGGCGTGATCGCCTGTGGTGAGCACCTCTGGAACATCCTGCCCCATCCAATTTTGGGGACGGGTATAGCAGGGAAAGCCCAAGCCGCTCTTGCCTCTGGCAAAGGAATCGCTATCCGCCGAAGCGGGGTCGCTCAACACTCCTTCCTGCAGCCTGGCAACGCCATCGATAAAAGCCATGGCAGCGATCTCCCCTCCAGAGAGCACAAAGTCTCCCAGGGAAATCTCATCTGCCACCGCCAAATCCCGCACTCGCTGATCCAGCTCCTTGTAATGGCCACACAAGAGGATAATCCTCTCCAGCCCGGCATAATGCTCCAGAATTGATTGGGAAAGCGGGCGCCCTTGCGGCGTGAAATAGATCACCGGCGCAAAGCCACCTGCCAATACATCAATCAGGGCATCCCACACGGGCTGTGGCTGCAGCACCATGCCGGCAAATCCGCCATAGGCATAGTCGTCCACCTTGCGATGCTTGTCCTGGCTAAAATCACGAAAGTTTGTGATCTTCACCTCCAGCTCGCCTTTGTGGACAGCACGCCCCACGATGCTGGCATCCAGAAACCCGGCAAAGGTCTCTGGAAACAGGCTCAGCACGTCTATCCGCAGCATTGCCTCATCCCATTATCAGGAATCCAGCGCAGCCAAAAGACTATCTGCGTGCGCCAGCTCGATCATCCCGGGATCAGGAATCTGATTTTGCACATAGTAATCCACATACGGCACCATGAGTTCGGCACCCGTATCCAGGCGGATTATCAGCACGTATTGGGCATTGTTATAAAAGTAATCCTGCACCTCTCCCAGATGGCGATCTTGATACAATACGCCATAACCGATGAGGTGATCCAGACCTTCATCCGTTTCCAATGCTTCAGCTTCGATGGCGATCAGAGTCTCGCGGTGGCGGCGGCGTTCTTCGCTGATGCCATCCTCCGCAAAACGTATCATCACCTTGTTATCTGATACCTTTTTTTCACTGATAGTCACGTAAAACACTCTATCGCTTGTAAAGAGCAAAAAGACACTCTGGGCGTCTTCAAAGGCAGAGCGGTACCGCGGCTTGATCAACACATGGAAAAAGCCGTCGGCGTCCTCACCGCCCAGCCTGCCGATTCCGATTAGATCGGAAACTTTCATTTATTCGATAATTTCCAGCTCCGCTCGCTTTCCTTGTTTGGTGCTAACGGCGTTAATAATGGTACGAATGGCTCCGGCGGTACGCCCGCGCTTGCCAATCACTTTGCCAATGTCATTCTTGGATACTCGCAATTCGAATAGGGTGATCTTGTCTCCGGCGATCTCGTTGATGTTCACTTCGCTGGGGTCGTCAACCAATGCTTTCACGATGAATTCAATCAGGTCTTTCATTTTTCACCTCGCTTATTGTGCGTCTGTTTCAACTTGGGATTTATCAGCTAATTTGCGCTCGTGCCAGATCTGCAATACACCGGCTTGGCGCAATAATGACCGAACCGTATCCGAGGGCTGGGCACCAACGCTCAGCCAATAGATGGCGCGATCTGTCTTTATATTGATTTTATGAGGATTGGGTTTGGGATCATACCATCCAACGCTTTCTATGTATTTGCCATCACGTTTCACGCGTGAATCAACAGCTACAATGCGATAGAAGGGCTCGTCGTTCGCTCCCATCCTTCTCAATCTCAGCTTGACCATTATGTCTCCTTGATAGTTCTTAGATAATATTTGTTCTGATAATAGTGCAAATTTCTGTGAGTACCCATTTTAGTCAAGACCTATTTTTCAAAATTATAAGCCGATATAAAAGAGGCAGGTTCATTGCCGCCACAATCAACACCACCGCCGCTATCTGACTGCCCCTCAAAGCCTCATTTAACAGCACCCAAGCCAGTATCGTGGAAATGATGGGCTTGAGGAAAAAATACATCGATGCCCCGGCAGCCCCTATCTCTTTCATTGCCTCAAAATAGAGTAGATATGCCACACCCGTGAGAATGATGCCCAGATATCCCATCAATAGCAGATTGGGCAAAGTTGGCGCAAAACCCAGGTCATGCCCCCTAAACATCATATATAGAAAGAGAATCACTGCCCCGCTGATAAAGGAAATACTATTGGCAAAGATATTGCCAAACCGCTGCACAGCCCGCTTGGTGAGCACCGTATACAGCCCAAAGCTGAGCGCTGCCACCACTGCCAATGCTATGCCCAGAGGCAGGTTGTGGTATTTTTCACTATCCATCTCCACCTCTGCCAACACCAAGACCAGGATACCCACCAAAGCCAACACCAGCCCCAAGGTCTGCCCCAAACTCATCTTTTCTTTGAGGATAATGGCGGCAAACAGCATCACAAACAAAGGATTGATGCTCAATATCACCGCACTCAGCGATGCTTTGCCATAATAGACAGACAGATGCAGGATCAACATACTAAAACACACGTTCAAGACACCCAGTCCCACCAGCTCCACAAAGCCCCGGATATTCACCCGCTCGTCCTTTTTGGTTTTGAGGGCAAATGGCAGTAGCACCAAGCCCCCAATCAAAAAACGCCAAGCCGTGATTCCATACGGAGATACAGAGCCATCCAACAGCTTTCCAGATACCTCCAAAGTAGCCCAGATAGCGATGGTGATGAGGGCAAACAGATGACTGCGCCAGTGTTTCATTTTAATTTCCATTATCCTTTGTCATACTCGAAAAACGGGAGAGCCCAGATTTTAGGACTCTCCCATATTTGTTAGGTTCGGGCATTTACCCGTTTACTTCATCAGAATCATCTTTTTGGTGCTGGAGTAGGAGCCGGAGCGCAGACGGAAATAGTACACGCCGCTGGCTGTATCCAATCCTGCATCATTCCTGCCATCCCAGGTCACTTTGTTGATGCCTTTTTGGGGCTGGGCAAAATCGTAATGCCTCACGGCCTGACCTTTTTGGTTGTAAATCACGATTTGTGCAGGCTCGCCAAAGGCAGATTCAAACTCGATGGTGGTGCTGGGATTGAAGGGGTTGGG
>JAAYQD010000031.1 GCA_012519465.1 Candidatus Cloacimonadota bacterium | reverse complement strand
TGATGGAAGCGATGAGCTGTGTGATGGTATGTATCTCCTCCTTGGTGGGCAATATTCCAGATATTATCAAGGATAACCAAACCGGCTTTGGTTTTGCTTTGGCTGAAGTGCAACACTTGAAGGATTTGATGCAGAAAGCCTATGCCAACGAAGCAAATCTGGATGCAATGAAGAAAGCGGCGCGCGCCATGATTGAGGAGCATCACTCACACACAAGCGCCATCAAGCTTTGGGAAAATGAGCTAAACGAGGTAATCAAACAATGAGGAAACGTTCTTTGCCAGTCCTATTGAAGGGAGTACTCAACCGATTTTTGCACCACTTTGCCCGGCACAGCTTTCCAGGAGTGGTGAGGGTGTTTTTTCACCGTTTGCGAGGCGTGCATATCGGCAAAAACGTGTTGATAGGCTTGGACGTGCTGATAGATGATGATGGGCCAGAGCGCGTGTTTATTGCAGACGATGTGTTTTTGACCGCAGGCTGTATGCTATTGACGCACCAGCGTGATCTTAGTAATTATAAATCTGGTGCTTGGGTGGGGGATATGCCTTTTATCAAGGCACCCATACATATCAAACAAGGTGCGCATATCGGCATTGGCGCTATTATTATGCCCGGAGTAACGATTGGTAAGGGTGCCATCATTGGTGCCGGCGCCGTAGTCACCAAGGACATTCCGGATTATTGTGTGGCAGTGGGGAGCCCTGCCAGAATTATCAAGGAGTTTAAAGGATGATTATTATCAATAAAAAGAGACCGCTTTACCAGTATCTTATTTTAACCCTTGTTGTGTTGTCTTTACTTTTATGCTCTGGTTGCAATTCAGAAAAGAAGAAAAAATATGACATCAAAGGAAGGGTCGTGACTACAGATGAGATGGGGCTGGAAAACGTGAGTATCCTCCTCTACCCACACAAACCCTTGACGGCAAATGTCCAGAACGTGAAAAACCTCCATCCCAATCATGGTGCCGCATTGAGTATGTATGACACCTTTGATCACAGGACAGAGACGCCCATTAGTGTGGCTGAAACCAATGCTGAGGGTATCTTCTCGCTCAAAAACGTGGAGCGGGGCACCTATTACCTAGTGGCATACAAGCAGAATTATGGATTTCAGTATATCAGAGAGCTGAAGATCGATAAGGATCAATCCAACCTGCAGTTTGATCTGTATCCGGTAATAGACCTGCCTACAGCAATTATAGGTAACTATGAATTCCAAGAGGGCAGAACCTATCGGGTGTTAAGTGATATCACACTTCTTCCGGGAAGCGAGGTGAGGATTGAACCTGATGTTACTATTATGTTTGAGCCACTGACGAAAATGAATGTGTATGGAAATGTGGAAATCTCGGATCACTCCTTCCTGCTGATGATGTCTGCAGATAAGGTGTATAGTCATTCCCATGATGACACTGATATTACCCAATACAATTCAATCAGTTTTACCAATGTTCCTCAGAGCATCATTCAAAACATGAAAGTGATCGATAGCTCCTTGGGTATCAGCTTTTCAGAGATGAATAACTCTACTTTGAGAAACTGCTATATCAATTCTGGTCAGGCGATTAGGGTTGCCGCCTCCCCCGGTTTTATGGTCGAACAGTGCACGATAACCAATACCACAGACGTGATAAGAGGGGGGCTTTATATGGAACATAGTGATGAGGTTGTGGTCGAACGTTGTCATTTTTTCAACAATAGGGTTGGTGGGATAATACTCTGGAGTGCTGATGTAGTTGTAAATAACAACTATTTTCATAACAACAGAAACTATGATTTTGGGTATGATCAAAACGGTGCTGGCCAAGTAAGGTATAATACCTTCAAAGATTCTAATCTTGCCATCAATTGCTTTCGTGGCCAGATGTATGCTCATCATAATGATATAGAAGCCGAAAGAGGCATTCATGCCTATAGGGTGGGTGCATGGCTATCTGCAAAATATAATAATATCAGATGTAGTGAATATGGGATCAAATCCCGGTGTATGTATTATAATTCTCCCATTGTTCATTTGGATTGCACCCAAAACTATTGGTACACCACCAATGCCAGCGAGATAGCAAGTCTTATTTATGATAGAAGAAATGACAGCCCAAATGATGAAAACTATATTTTATTGGTCACTATCATAGATTATGTGCCCTTTAGTACGCGGGCCCATGTGGCTGGAGTCTATAACGAATAATGAACATCCTGATTGATATCAACCATCCGGCACAGGTTCATTATTTTAGGAATCTGTATTTTGAGCTGGAGGATAAGCATAAAATAGTGTTTAGCTCCAAAAGGGTTCCCATCATAGAGCAACTCTTTGAAGCCTATGGTATAGAGTATCACAGCTATGGGGCAAAGTCCCACGGCATCGTGCAGAAGGCAATCAAACAAGTGAGATATGATCTGGAGTGTATTCGCCTCCAAAAAGAGCATGACATTGATCTCGCCTTGGGCTCTTCTGCATCCAACGTACATGCGGCAAAATTCACCAAAGCTATCTCCATCGCCACCACTGATAGCGATCTTGCCGTACTGCCCCTGGCAAACAAATTTGTATATCCCTTTGCCGATTACATGATGACCCCTGATGCGCTTGCCTTTCAAAAACACCCCAAACAGATTTGCTATCCTGGCTATCAGGAGCTGGCTTATCTGTACCCCAAGAGATTTGTGCCGGATCCAAGCGTTCTGGGTGATTGCGGATTGAAAGAGGGTGATTCCTTCTTTATCCTGCGCTTTACGGCCTTCAAAGCGCATCATGACATTGGCATGTATGGGCTCTCCAAAGAGCAAAAATGGCAGTTGGTAAGGCTGTTGGAACCTTATGGGAAGGTGCTGATCACCTCTGAGGTGGCAGACCCTGAATTTACACCTTATGCAGCTCCTATTGCACCGGAAAAGATGCATTCCTTGATGTATTATGCCCAGCTGCTGGCCTGCGATAGCCAGACGATGACCACCGAGGCGGCGGTATTGGGCACACCCGCCTTTAGATGCAATACATTTGCCGGCAAACTGACCGTGATCGAAGAAGTGGAAAAGTATTATGACCTAGCTTATAGCTATCATCCACGCCATTTCCACTGGATGCTGAAGAAGATGGAAAATATCCTTCAGCGAGATGATATCAAGGCGGAATGGGCAGAAAAGAGAGCTGTGATGCTATCAGACAAGATTGATGTGACAGCATTCTGGGCGTGGCTATTGGAAAATGCTCCTGGCTCTTTGCAGGTGACCAAGATGGGGAAAGTGGATTTTGATAGGTTTAGATAGGGAAGACGGATGCTGAATGCACCGATTGAGTGGATAGCAAAATATGAAGATGTTATTTCATAAGGATGAGATATGTTTACAAAAGTAGCGATCAAAAACTTCACAGCCTTTGACTCCCTGGAGATGTCTTTTTCTCCTGGTATCAATGTATTAATAGGCGAAAATGGAACAGGTAAGACACATATCCTTAAAGCCTTGTATTCCTCTGCCGATATTACAAGTGGCAGAATTACCAATTGGGCACAAAAGATTATGCGCGTATATCTACCTTCAGAAGAAAACATCGGCAGACTGATCAAGAGAGGATCTGGGGTAAGAACAGGAAGTGTTGAGGTGTTCCGTATGGTAGGTGGGAAAGAGTTGAGTCTTAAGCTAAGTTTTGATAGCACAATAGTATCAGCTGATGATGTGGGGAAACCAAAATCACTGCAAAAATGGTTGGATAGCCGCCTTGCCTCTGTTTTTATCCCCGTAAAAGAAATGCTGGCAAATGCTCCTGGTTTTAAGTCACTTTACGAATCAAGGTTGATTCATTTTGAAGAAGTGTATGCCGATATTATCAGCAAAGCCTTAATA
>JAAYQD010000405.1 GCA_012519465.1 Candidatus Cloacimonadota bacterium | reverse complement strand
CTAAAGATGAGCCGCATGGATGAGATGAAGGAGATCAGCGAGCTGATAGAAATGCTGAAGGAAGGTGATGTCGGTTACACTCCTGCGCCGGCTGTCAGAGTATCCACAGATACAATTCCAGCAAAGCCAGCCCCTGCTCCTGCTCCCACAACCGCTCCTGTACAAACAGTGCCAGCACCAGCCCCTCAGGCAGCTCCACCGCCCAGCAGCAGGGAAGCCATTGAGTTCAGTGTGGAAAGCATCAACGCCAACATGGAAAAGCTGAAAGTGCGCTTTAAACGCATCAGCAATGCCACAGCAATTGCCTTTTCTGATGCACAGATAGTGAGGGCGGATAAAGACATCCTGGAATTAGGCATTCAGCGTCCCTCCTTTTATTCCACACTAAACAACCAAAAGGAAGAGGTGGAGCATCAGCTCTCCGATTTCTTTGGCAAACCCATCCGCTTGATTATCAAACAAACCAAGAATTCCGAACCGCATAAGCTGCCGGATTCCCGCCGCAACATCAATAGTCTGAAAGAAAAAGACCCGATATTGGCAGAATATATCACTCTCACCAATTCCAAGCTTGGAGCCGGATCCTGAACATATTTCAACTGCTCTTCACCATCCTCACGCCGGTTTACCTGATAATACCCATAGCTGCGGCGATAGCTGTGGGCAGAAAGCATAAAAAAAGTGCCAAAACATACCAGGATATCAGCATCGTTGTGGCAGCACGCAATGAGGCGCAGAACCTGTCTTCACTCTTGGAATCCTTTGCCAAATTGGATTATCCCACAGAACACTATGAAATCATCATTGTCAATGATCGCTCCACTGATGCCACTTTGGAGATGCTGCAAAGCTGGCAGAATGCTGCCAACTACACAGTAATCGATTGGCAGGGTGGGGAAGAGGGCGTCGTGGGCAAAAAGGCGGCTATATTACAGGGGATCAGAGCTGCACGCTTTGACATCCTCGCCTTTACGGATGCCGATTGTGTGGTGCCGCCCACCTGGCTGAAGGCGATCTCTGAATCATTTGTGGAGGATGTGGATTACTGCCTGGGATATTCCATCATCAAGCGAGATGCCAGAGATAGCGAAATCAGGCTCAAGAATTTTGAACGTGGCATCTATTATGCGCTGGCTACTTTGGGGATGAACTTGCGCAAACCCATCACCAGCATGGCCTGCAATATGGCATATCGCAAAAGCGTATTTATGGCAGCCGGAGGCTTTGAAGGCATAGGGCACCTTGCATCCGGAGATGATGACCTGCTCCTTATGAAGATGATGCCTTATATCAGAAAAGCTATCTTTGATCCCGATCCCAGGCATAAGTTGGTATCTTATGAGGGTTTTGACATCGGCAAACGCTATCACACCAATATCCGCCGTGCCTCCAAGCTGAAGTTTTACCCCTTGTGGTTACAGGCCTTGGGTGTGGGAGTGTTCCTCTATTTCTTGTTGTTTTACATATCTTTAATCACGCTTTATAATGGCTTCAGCTTGCCTCTCCTTATTGCTCTCCTATACAAAACGGGCGCCGAGCTGAGCCTTTGCCTGTTGCTTTTCACAAAGCTGCAAATACCCCTGCTCGGAGCCCTGTATCCAATTCAAACCTTGCTCTTTCCCGCTCAATTCATATTCTATGCCGTGAGGGGAACCTTGGGCAAGTATCGTTGGAAATAATTACATTTCTATCATGCGGGCTTGAACGAATTCGATGGCATTCAAGCCTTCGATCATGGTGTTCAATTCTTCGGGTTTGCCTTCCACTTCCAACACGATGAGGCCGTCGTTTGCGCAATATTCTTTGGATACTTCGTGCAAACCGAGGCGCACCTTGATGTTGCATCCGTATTCTGTAAGTATTTCCTGAACGTTGGCAGCGCCTTTGCTGCGATGATCGATTTTGACTAAGACTACTTTGTAGGTCATGTTGTCTTCTCCTTTTATTTTATTTTGTTTACTTAAATGCAAGCTCCAGATCACCCGCTTTTTTGTCCAGACAAATATCACACTCCATATCCAAGTGCCCATAAACCAATCGTAGCGCTTGACATAATCACAAAAGTATAGAGCTTGCACTCAAAAGCCAAACTGGAGTATAAAGATGAAAATCATACAGCTGGTAGGTGCGCGGCCGCAATTTGTGAAGCTGGCACCCGTTTCCAAGGTTATCCGTGCCCAACATCAGGAACTTATCATCCACAGTGGTCAGCATTATGACTATCAGATGAACGAAGTATTTTTTAAGCAAATGGAGATTCCCCAGCCGGATTATTACCTGAATGTGGGTTCTGGCAGTCATGGAGTGCAAACTGCAGGCATCCTCAGTGCATTGGAGCCGATATTAGCTGATGAAACCCCGGATTGGCTCTTGGTATATGGAGACACAAACACCACTTTGGCAGGGGCATTGGCGGCTTCCAAGCTGGGCATCAGAATTGCCCACATAGAGG
>JAAYQD010000404.1 GCA_012519465.1 Candidatus Cloacimonadota bacterium | reverse complement strand
TATTGTAGGTGACGATGGAGATTTGCAGCTTGTTGCCTATGTATTCAGCCAGACTGATGCTTTGCTGGAAGCACTCCAAGGCTTTGTGAAAATCTCCTTCGTTGCGATGGTAAATACCCAGATCCATGAGCACTTTGCTATAGCCATTGCGGTCTCCGCTTTGGGAAGCCAATTCCAATGCCTTTTGATAGTGTTGGAATGCCTTGTCTTTGTTTCCCAGACGGGAATAGGCGATGCCCATGCCTGCCATGCCGATGCGCATGGAGATGGGATCTTTGAGGCGGGCAGCTAACTTTTGTTTTTTACGATAGTAGGTGAGGGCGGTTTTGTAATCCCCGCGGTTGATATAGTAGTTTCCAATCACTCCGGCCAAGCTGTCCAGTGAGCTTTCCTTGCCTTCCTGCTGCAGCTTTTGCCACAGGGGCAGGGCGCGGGATTCGATGGCATCGGCATCCATACTGAGGACGATGGCTTCTGTATGGGCGGTGTCTATCTGTTCTGCAATATCGAGGTTTTGGATGCGCTGGCGACGGGGTTTGAGGAAGCCTTCCAATTCGGCATATTGGGAGCGGTTGATGTAGAGCCTGCTTTTGAGGAGTATCCACTGTTCGTGATGCTCTCCCTCTTCTGTATCCAAATGCTGATAACGCATGAGGATGGCATCGGCTTTATCGTTATCCGCCAGTTGCAGATGGATGGCGGCACAATTGAGCTGGGAGGTGATGAGCGAGGGGGCGTCTTTGGGATATTCACAGAGGTGCATCCACATCCTGAGGCTGAGCTGCAAAGCACCGGATGCCTGATAATGGCGTGCCAGTTTGCCACACCACCAGGAGATTTTGTCTTTGTCTCCCACTTGCAGCCAATGATGTGCGATCAGCTCCCAAATGCGCTCGTCATCGCTATTCTGGCTGGAATAGAAACTGGCAATGCGGCGATGAGTTTCCTCTTTTTCGCCCATCAGGATGCTGCGATAGATTGCCTCGCCCAACAGCGGATTTACAAAGCTCAATTCCTGTGCGTTGGAGGCGGGCTCCAGGCGGAACATCCCCTTTGCCAGCAGTTCATTGGCAGCGCGGCTGATGAGGGCAAAATCGATATTGGCAAACACCTTTTCCAGCTCTCCCAGCCTCAGGGGGCGTCCAAAGATAGAGGCGATGCGCACAAATTGCTGTTGATATGCCTCCAATTCCTCATACTCTGCCCTCAGCAGGTTCTCCATGTCATCCGGCAACAGACCGTGGGCGCGCATGTCCTCTATAATCTGATGTGTGATAAGGTCTTGGGCGGAGGGCCAATGCCTTTGAATATGGCTAACCAGATCGCTGAGAAAGCCGGGGTTGCCACCACAAATTTGATGCAGGAGGCGGATGGCGGGACGGGTGATATTGGGGATATGGGTTTGGATATAATGGGCGGAGGTATCTTCATCCCAGTTTTGCAGATGCAGCTCCTGCTGGGCAAAACCGGGAGCAAAATCCGAAGGTAAATCCTGGGTGCTGCTAATGATAACCTTATCACCCTGATAGAGCTTGTGGTGGATGAGGCGCATCAAAAGCTGCTGGCTTTGGGGATCGAAGTGGTGAAAATCGTCCAACACCAGCATCCTGCCTGTGGGATAGAGCAGAATGAGGATATCCAAGAGCTGGTTCATCGCCACTTGGATGCGTCCTATTGAGCTGTGACCTTTGAAGAGCAGTTCCCTGAGGATGACATCATCCACCTGCAGGTTGTTGGCTTCACACCAGTCCAGTATCTGCTGCCACTGCACGTAAAACTGGTGAATGCCCAGCTCGTGGCGCAGGGTATAAAAGAAGATTTCCAGACGCAGCTTTTGGATGTTAGCATCCGCCTGTACCAGTTGGAAGGATGGCTCCTTATCCCAAAAGGGTTTGCACAGCTTATATACCAGCTGGCTTTTCCCCGTTCCTGCGGCTCCTTTTACCACACAGAGGAATCCTCCCTCTGCGGAGAGGGCATTTCTGGCTTTTTGCAGCTCTTGGGAATCAATATACAGGGGATCACTATCAAAACGCTCTTCCAATATACCCCAGCGAGTGGGGATCATCTTTATCATACGATGGATGATGAGCGGTTCGGCTATGCCCTTTACCTTGCTGTGGGCGAGGTATTGTGTTTCAAAATAGCCCTGCAGATAGGGGATAAGCTACTGCGAGAGGCAGATTTCACCCGGCAGGGCAAAGCTCATCAAGCGGGCGGCGATATTGACGGCGTTGCCGATGATGCCATACTCGTGCCTGCGCTTGGCGCCGATAATGCCGGAGTATAGATTGCTGTAGGTGATGCCAATGCGGATATGAGTGTCTTTGGAGCTGAATTGAGAGATGCGGTAACCCGCGGTGATAGCCCTTAGGGTATCGTTTCCATACACAAAGGGAATGCCGAAGGTGGCAATGATGAGGTAGCCTTTTTCGTTAAAATCTATCTTGTTTACCATGCCCAGATGATTGATGAGGGTGGATTGGATGCGCTGATAGACGCTTTGGAAATCATCCAGGGGGATATTATCGCTATCTTTGCCAGAAATCCTGATAAAGAGTACGGTGGCATTGCGCAATTCCGCCGGATGGGCTTCCAAGCGTAGTTTACGCACCATATCCAGAGGCAGAAACAGCTTTGCAGAGCGGGATCTGCTTTGGGGCTGGCTGTCCTTTTCTGGCAGGGGGATGCTGATTTGTGGCTTATCTGGCCCCAATATCTGCCCCGCCTCAGCCTTATCCGCCATATTATAAAGCTTTAGCAGCATTGGAGAGTGCAGATAGTAATCCAGATGGCGACGGATATCGCCCACCACGTTCAGCGTCACATTACCAATATTCCATGCTCCATGCACCCGGAAGGGAAAGCCATAATCTTGTAGCAGGCTTCTGTCCAGATCTTCCACATTCTTAAGGATAGTATCGCAGAGCCTGGGCATATCCGGCAATTTGCCATTATGAACCGGAAAGAGGATGAGGCAGGAATCGCCTCCGTATTTTACTATCTCCCCACCGAGGGGCACGATAATCTTGTTGATAATCTCAAAATACCGGTTTAGAACGCCGGTAATCAGCTCCACTCCATAATGCCCGCGGGAGCTGGCTACTTCCGTGATATGGGTAAATCCGGAAACATCCAAAAACAGCGCTGCCGCCCAAAACTGGCGCTGGAGAGGTATCGCACTACCCCTTCTGATCCCTCCCAAAAGACTGGAAGGGATTAGTACATTGGGT
>JAAYQD010000403.1 GCA_012519465.1 Candidatus Cloacimonadota bacterium | reverse complement strand
TGCTTCACTATAAATCAGTCGTGGTTTCTTTTGTTTCATAATTCTACTCCTAATAAGGTGAACTATGTGTCAACCAATTTAAGGACGGGTCACCACTCACCACTCACCACTCACCACTCGCCCATTAGCCACCCTTGTACCACCCTTGTCTCACCCTTGTCTCGACAAAGGAGAGACAAAGGTGGTTAACAGGCGCGGTATCAGTTTGAAGGTATAAATACCAAAGATTCAGATATTCAGTGATAAAGGAAATTGCTTGACATTCTGCCTGTAGGCGCATCTTTTGATTTCAATCCCAATTTATAATCAAAATACATATATAATGGAGGAACGATGCGCATCGCCAAATACGCTTTGGTAGTGATTTTGTTCAGCTTGTTGCTTTCCGGATGTGGAAAGAACGTCACCCTGTATAAACAGGCAAAAAAACTTTATGAGGCGGGCAATTATGAGGCTGCTCTCACGGCAAACGCCCAATCCTTGCTCATCAAAGCAGATTATAAAAAAGCTCAGGAACTGCTTAAAAACATCTATCCCAAAGCCGTCAAATCCAGGAAGGATAATATTGCCAAGATACAGGCAAGAGAAGAATCGGATATGTGGGATCTATTGGTTCCCGAATATCAGGGATTGGTGAATATATTCGACACTATGGCAGATTTACCCCGTTTGGTGCACCCCAAGACCAAAGAGGTGTTTAGATATGACAGGGAGGACTACTATCCCCAGCTGAAGGAAAGCCGCACCAATGCAGCCGCCTATCATTATCAGAAAGGTGTGGATATCGCACTGCAATCCGATGATCCAGACAATCAAAAGCAGGCAGCCCTGGAATTTAAGAAAGCGATGGATTTTGACGCCAATTACAAAGACGTAAAAGTGCGCTATGAACAGGCCCGCCGCATGGCTGTGAAGCGTATTGCCATCCTGGCTTTTGAGGATAAAACGGGAGATAGGAACCGTTATGGCGGCATCCCCGATATGTTGGAATCCAAGATTGTAAGCAGCCTTATCAATGACAAATCCGCAGCTGAATTCATGGAAATCATCAGCCGCGAAAGAATAGATACAGTACTCAAAGAGCAGGAGCTTAGCGCCTCCGGCTTGGTGGATGAATCTTCCGTGGCAAAATTTGGACAGATCTTGGGAGCGCATGAGATCTTGAGCGGCAAAATCCTCAAGGTGGAAGTGCAGCCCTCCCGCGTGAGCTCCCAACAGCTGAAGGAAAGCAAAACAATCGAGATTGAACAGGGAGATGCGGAGACAGACCCCAATGATGAGGACGACGATACACCAGCGCTGAAATTGAAGCAAGACATACAGGTATTGTATACCACATACACCAAAGAAGCTTCCGTGCATATCACCGCCTCTTATGAGATTGTGGATGTGACCACAGGCCGGATAAAGGTTCAGGATACCTATACGGGAACCTACACTTGGAGTGATACTTGGGCCAGAAAGGACAGCGGGGACGACCGTGCCCTCACTCCTGCCGCCAAGGCATTGATTGCCAAAAGCGAGCCCTTCCCTCCCTCCGAAAGTGAAATGGTATCTCAAGCAATAGAAAACCTCATCCAACAATTTATAGAACAGATAAAGAGATATGTCAAATAAGCCTTTTTGGCTGATCATAATTGGTATGATGGCGTGTTTGCTGTGCTCTTGCACGGCAAACCGCCGTCTCCCCTCCTGGATACAAAACAAACCGGATGTCAACCTGTATTACAGCAGCGTGGTGAAGGTTTCCAAATATACGCCGGAATACAGGGAAAAGGCCAGATATGACGCCCTCAAGGATATTTCCATGCAGATATCCGTGATGGTGGATGGCTCCGTGACGGTAAGTGAAACCGAGGCTTGGGGCATCAGCGCTTCAGACTTTAATTCCATTGTGGAGACCAGCACCCGCAACCATCTTTCCGATGTGGAATTGGCTGGCGAACATGAAACCAAGAACGAGTATTGGGCGCTGTATCGCATCAACAAGGAAAGCTACCGCTTGCAACGCCGCCAAAATGCCGAAGCCGCCATGCGCCTTGCCCAGGATCTGATGCTGAAATATGATACGGCTCTTAAGGCTTCCAGAGTGGACTTTATCCTGGTGACCACAATGCTTTTCCAGGCGCTGGATGCACTAAGCGACTATCCGGATTA
>JAAYQD010000402.1 GCA_012519465.1 Candidatus Cloacimonadota bacterium | reverse complement strand
TCCAAAAGCGCTGGCGCTATGCCATCCCCCTAGTGCTGCTCTTTGCCCTGTGGCTGGGTTATGGATACTACCGCACCCGCACGATAGAGCTGCAAGAGCATGATCTTCAGATACATGTGATGCAGCCATCCATCCCTCAGGAAGATAAGTGGGATGAGATGCATTACAAGGATACGGTGCAGCGTTTCAAGCGCCTCAGCCAGGCTGCTGCTGCCGATAGCGCCCAGCTTATTATCTGGCCGGAAGCGGCGGTGCCGGCATATCTGCGCTATGATATGAGGGCGCGCCTGGATGTGATGGATATTGTGCATGATACCGGATTGGATATCTTTACCGGATTTCCAGATTTTGAGCCTTGCCCGCCGGAACACTTTGATGACGCATATTACTTTAATGCCGCTTCTCTCTTTACTCCAGATTATGATGTGAAGCATCCGGTATTTCACAAGAACATCCTGGTTCCCGTGGGCGAAAGGATGCTGTGGATAAAGTATCTGCCCTTTTTGGCAAAGCTCCAATTTGGACAAGCCAACTGGGAATTTGGCACCCAGCTGGAATACTTTGAGAGCCACGGCAAGCGCTTTAGCCCTTCCATCTGCTATGAATTGGCTTTTGCCCACATCAACCACCGGATGGCACTGCCCAAAGACACTGCCACAGGCAAGGTTGGGAAGATGGACTTTTTGGCAAACCTCACCAATGACGGCTGGTTTGGCACCTCCTATGGACCCTGGTTGCATCAGGTGATGACCCGCTATCGAGCCGTGGAAAACCGCATCCAAATCTACCGCAGTGCCAATACCGGCATCTCCGTGATAGTGGATCCACTGGGGCGCGAGCTTGCCTCTGCACCACTTTTTAAGATCACCAATATCAAGGCTCCGCTATACACCTGCACCACCATCCCCCTCATCCGCCACATCCATTTTTATCCATTTGTGTTTGTTTATATCGCTCTAATGCTGCTTGTGGCGTCCTTCCTCATCCCCAAAGCCAAGGAGAAATCCACATGAAATACTATTACACCATTGGAGAAGTGAGCAACCTCCTGGGCGTTGAGCCCCACGTGCTCCGCTATTGGGAAACCGAATTTACCTTTATCAAACCCCGTCAGGAAAAGGGCCGCATCCGCAGATATACGGTGGAGCAGATAGAGCTCCTGCGCCGCATACAGGATATGCTGCACAACCAGCGTTACACCATCGAGGGTGCCCGCCAAAAGCTGAGAGCCGAGCGCAGGGCAAGCCGCAGCAAAGCCAAACAGCCCAGCCCAGCGCTATTTACCAGCGACCCCCGCATTCGTGCACAGATGCAGGAGCTAAAGACGCAACTGCAACAAATAATAGAGACTTGTGAAAAGATACAAAGGAAACAGTAATGAATTTTCAAGAAATGATCCTCGCCTTACAGCAATTCTGGGCACAGCGCGGATGTGCCTTGCTGCAGCCCTATGATGCCCAGATGGGCGCCGGAACCTTCCACCCCGGCACCTTCTTTGGTGCATTGGGCACAAAGCCCACCGCCATTGCCTATCCCCAGGCTTGTCGCAGACCCAAAGACGGACGCTATGGCGAAAACCCCAACCGCCTGCAACACTACTACCAATTTCAGGTGATTATCAAGCCCACGCCGGATGACATTCAAGACCAGTATTTGCATAGCCTGGAAGCAATTGGCGTCCGCATCAAAGACCATGATATCCGCTTTGTGGAAGACGATTGGGAATCCCCCACCTTGGGCGCCGGAGGTTTGGGCTGGGAGGTGTGGCTGGATGGCATGGAAATCAGCCAATTCACCTATTTCCAACAGATTGCCGGCATAGAACTCTTCCCCGTGAGCGTGGAACTAACCTACGGCTTGGAACGCCTGGCAATGTATATTCAGGATGTGGATGATTACCGCCAGTTAAAATACAGCGAAGACATCCGCTATGGCGAGCTCTTCTTTGTGCGTGAACAGGAGTTTTCCGCCTATAACTTCAACCACGCCGATACCAAGCTCTTGTTTGAGCTCTTCGATTCCTATGAAAAGGAATGCTATGCCCTCTTGGAACATGGATTGGTAAACCCTGCATACGACATGCTTTTGGGCTGTTCCCACTATTTCAATCTCTTGGATGCCCGCGGCGTGATCAGCGTCACCCAGCGTGCCGCCTATATTGGCCGCATCCGCAACCTCGCCAAAGGCTGTGCCAATGCCTATATGAACAAGGAAGGTATTAGTGAAAAACGATAAATACAAAGGCCTGCTCAATACCCTCAAGGGTCTGGAAGATGTGCTGCTGCAAATGGCTATTCATCGGGGTTACAATGAATTGGAGCGCTGTGTAATCATCCTGGAAGACGATCCACCAGCCTTCTTTGAAGCGCTGCAACCCTTGATGCAATATATCCGCAAACACCGCCTGCCCCAGCCCTTGATCATCACCCGCAGGTTTGTGGAAAACTCCCTGGATGCCTATCCGCTGGAGTTTTTGGATATGCAGACCCAGTATCGCAACCTCTTGGAAAACACAGACATTTTGGCTGGATTACAATTTGAAAAGTCAGATTTACGCCTGCAAATGGAGCGTGAATTGCGCAGCAAATGGCTGCTCACCCGACAGGCAGGCCTCACCAACCCCTTCCGCCTGAAACTCCTCAAAAGCATTATCGGCGAATCACGAACCTCGCTCTATCCAGTGCTGAAGGGCTTCTTTGCCCTCAGCCAGCAGAGCGTGCCCCACACCCTGGCAGAGGCTATCCAAAAGGGGGAAAGCATCTGCGGCTGTGAGCTTTCGCTGTTTTCCACCCCCATCTCCGGCATCAACGATTTTAGCCGCTATGTGGAGATGCTGGATCAGCTCATCATCAAAGTGCAGGACTGGCAAATATGATCGAAAGCCGCTTTGTTTTGTTAGACGAAAGCCTGCCGCTCTTGGCAACGGCAATTCACGCTGGACACAAACTAAGTGACGAGCTTACAGAGCATTGCGGCATTAGTGAGCAAGACCGACTGAGGGAGGAGGATCCATTTACCAATGAAGCGGCAGAGATGTTTCCCAACCATATCACCCTCCAGAGCAGCCGCTTTGAAATAGACCTGAACCGCAGCCGGGAAAGAGCCCTGTATCTGAAACCGGATGACTGCTGGGGATTGCCACTCCAGCGCGACCAGCTGCCACAGCGCATCATCAGCTCCCTTTATGAAGAATACGACCAATGGTATATCCATCTGGACAACGTGATTGAGCGCCTTTTGGAGCGGCATCCCTTCATTGTGGTATTGGATTTGCACAGCTACAACCACCGTCGGGGTGGAGCAGATGCGCAGCCTGATCCGCAGGAGAAAAACCCGGATATCATCCTGGGACGCAGCAATTTGCACCGTAAGTACTATGACGATGTGGAAGCCCTGCGCCTCAGATTGGATGGCAAAGATTGGCAGAATATCCAGTTGGATTGCCGTGCCGACGTCAAATTCCCGGGAGGCTATATGAGCCGCTATCTGAATGCCAAGTATGGGGATAGGCTCATTGCTGTGGCGGTGGAATTTAAAAAGATATTTATGGATGAATGGACCTCGGAGCTGGATCGCCCTGCGTGGGATAGTCTGAAGGGTCTCTTTCATCAGGAAGCGATGGGCTGGCTTGGCTTGCTTCGCTTGCCGTTTTTTTAACCACGAATTACACGAATTACACGAATTTTAGGCTCGCTTCGCTCGCTCTTTTTTTAACCACGAATTACACGATTTAAGAGGATTTCACTAATTCAAAATAGGTTTGTCATTGGCGAAGCCCTAAAACCTAACAACTAACAACTATTAACTAAGCCAGCCTCCGGCTGGCGCCCTGGCGCCCTGGTCTCTGGTCTCTGGTCTCTGGTCTCTGGTCTCTGGTCTCTGGTCTCT
>JAAYQD010000401.1 GCA_012519465.1 Candidatus Cloacimonadota bacterium | reverse complement strand
CTTTCCGCCTGGCGCAGTCACGGTGTCTTCCCTGATTCATTTTGGCAAAGATTTGCCGGCGGCATTACCCCCGTTTTCAACAATGCCGCCTCCCTCATGGCAGCCCACAGCCATATCTATCCCTCTCTGCTGGTGGATCAGGACAAAATATTCTCAGTATGGAACCAGATGCTGCCCTACGTCTATACCTTCGAGGATGCCCAAACCCCGCTTTATATCGCACAAATGCCAGAATCCAATCCCAACAGCGGCCAATGTGTGATCTTCCGTCATGATCAGGAGCACAATGACGGCTCTCTGGTGATGTGCGGCTTCCCCCTCTATTATATGCAAGCGGGTGGAGTGCGCGGCTTTTTGCAGGCTTTGATTAGCGATCTGGATATTCAAACCTCAAACGATCTCCCGCCTTTGCCCCAGCTTCCAGCTAGTATCGATGTATATCCCAATCCCTTCAACCCCAGTGCCACCATCAGCCTCTACCTCCCCCAATCCGGCACCGCCACCATCGAGCTGTATAATATCAAGGGACAGCTGCAAAAGAGCCATACCCTCAATCACATCAAGGCCGGGGATCATCAAATTACTCTGGACGCCACTGATAGCCGTGGCAAGCCCCTTCCCTCCGGAATCTATCTGATAAGGCTGAAAACTGCATCCAGCCAAATCGTTAAACGCATCACCCTTTTGAAATAAGGATATAAAATGGATTCACGCCCCAGTTGGCAACAGTATTTTATGCAGATGGCTCTTCTTGCCTCCCAGCGCAGCACCTGTTTGAGGCGCAAGGTGGGTGCCATCCTGGTAAGAAACAATCAAATCCTCTCCAGCGGCTACAATGGCAGTCCCAAAGGCATCGCCCACTGCGCTGAGGTGGGCTGTTTGCGCGAACAGCTAAAGGTTCCCGCCGGGCAAAATCACGAACTCTGCCGCGGCGTGCATGCCGAGCAAAACGCCATCATCCAGGCGGGCATCAACGGCTCCAGCACCTCCAATGCTGATCTTTATTGCACCCATCAACCCTGCAGCATCTGCGCCCGCCTCATCATCAATGCGGAAATCCGCACCGTTTATGTGGCATATCCATATCCGGACAAACTGGCGGAACAGCTTTTCAAAGAAGCGGATATCAATCTCTATCACCTTGATATGGATAGCTTTGAGATAAGCAGGATAGTATAGGAAAACCAAAAAGACATGATGTGAGCGTTATATATATCAACCCTCGTATCCCCTAACCCACAGCCCTGACCCCTAACCCCTGGGGCTTGCCCCCTACCCTCCCTTGCACCACCCTTGTCTCACCCTTGTCGAGACAAAGGAGAGACAAGGGTGGTTAACAGGCAAGCAGGGGGAAAAAGGGCAGCAGATTGAGGGGAAGAATCGCTGTATCAGTATATGGGGCAAAAAAAAGACTTTACTAAATACGGCACTTCAAAGAACTTGTTTGATAACTCAATTATGAGGTGGAAACGCGCATGTCTTTTAAACATATCTTGTTGAGCCTGTTGCTGTTGACGGCTTTTATCAGCTTGGCAGCACAGGGTGAAACCATATACTCCATCCGGGTGGAAGGTCACAAGACCATCTCTCCTGAATTGGTCACCTCTGCCATCGGCATCAGGGTGGGAGACCTCCTGGATCCGGAGGCGGTGGCACAAGCCATCAAAACCCTTTATAAAATGGGTGTGTTCAAGGATATCCGGGTGTTTTCCGAGGAATATCGCACCGGGGTGAATCTCATCTTTAGCATTGTGGAAAACCCCGTTTTGACCCAGATAGATTTTATCGGCTTCAAAGCCATCAAAAAAGACCGGATAGACGAGCTTTTGGGGCTCAAAATAGGCAGCTTTTGGAACGATTATCAGAATACCCGCATCCAGCACAGGCTCTTTAAAGAGTATCAAAGCAAAGGCTTTAGCAATGCCAAGGTGATTGTGTATGAACATCTTTCCGAAGACAACCGGATGCGCGTGAAGGTGGAGGTGGAGGAAGGCAAGCGGGT
>JAAYQD010000400.1 GCA_012519465.1 Candidatus Cloacimonadota bacterium | reverse complement strand
CCACGGATGGCAGGTTTGCAGATTTTGGCGTCGCTGGTGGCGTTCTGTCAATACTGGATAATCCTGAATACGCATCAAGCGATATCGTGGCTGCAAAGCTGGAAGCTGATGGCGCTCACCAATTTTTCCAATAGCATCCCCATCACATTGGCGGGGCTGGGCTTGCGGGAGAGCTTTGCTGTGCACTTTCTGGATACAGCCGGTTTTAGCGCCACACAGGCCGTTAGCAGCACCCTGGGCTTGTTTATCATCCAGGATGCACTGCCTGCACTGGTGGGATTGGTGATATTTGTGAGGGGCAAAAGAGAAGGGAAAAGACAGCATTCCGGCACGCATTCCCTTGATAAAAGGTAAACTTATCCTCATAAGCCACACTTTTTCATTGACACAGTGACGCATACCAAAATTGTGGCATTCTGAACAAAAATATGACAAGGAGACTCAATGAAAACCCTCACCCCGAGTCCTCAAGACATCCATCAAGCATGGTATGTAGTGGACGCAACAGGGTTGCCTTTGGGACGCCTCTCTTCTCAGATCGCAGCGATTTTGCGCGGTAAGAACAAACCTTACTTTGCGCCAAACCTCGATACGGGAGATTTTGTGATCGTGATCAATGCCGAAAAGGTGAAATTGACCGGTCTTAAAGCCCAGCAAAAGGTCTATCAGGCCTATAGCGGGTATCCTGGCGGACTCAAAGAAACCCCCTTTGCCAAAGTATTGGAAAAACATCCGGAGCGGATCATCCAGCAAGCTGTGAGAGGCATGCTGCCCAAGACCACTCTGGGACGTGCGATGTTTAAAAAACTCAAAGTTTACGCAGGCAGCGAGCATCCTCATGCTGCGCAACAGCCTGTCGTGCTTGAAATTAAGGAGTAACAAGTATGCAAAGTTATGATGCCGTAGGCAGAAGGAAAAATGCCGTGGCCCGTGTCCGCTTGATGCCTGGAACGGGAAAACGTATCATCAACAAGGTTCAGATGAAGAAATATCTGCAGCGCGAAACCCTGGAAATGGTGGTGGAGCAACCACTGAAAGAGCTGGGTTTGAGCAACAATTTCGACGTGTTTGTAAACGTCTATGGCGGTGGACTCAGCGGTCAAGCCGGAGCCATCCGTCACGGTATTTCCCGCGCTCTCGTTGATTATGACGAGGAACTGAAACCTGCACTCAAAGCCCGTGGATTTCTCACTCGCGATTCCCGTATGGTGGAGCGCAAAAAGCCCGGTCGCCCCGGTGCCAGAAAGAGATTCCAGTTCTCCAAACGTTAAAAGAACAGGGTTTTGGGGAAACTGCTGTGTTTCCCCATTAGAATTGATGATTAGATCAGCATTATTCCAAACCACTAAACCACCCGCGGAGTTGCAAGGCGGTGAGGATGGATCATCCTCTGAATTGCGTATATCCGCGTGTGGATACACAACCGTAACACTTTAAGGAGAAAGAATGTCCGTAGTTTCTATGAAACAACTACTTGAGTCTGGCGTCCACTTTGGGCATCAGACCTACAAGTGGAATCCCAAGATGCGCAAGTATATCTTTATCAAGCGCAATGGAATCCACATCATCGACCTCAAACAGACCGTCGATGCAATCAATGAAGCTTATCAGTTTTTCAAGGAAGTGGCACATCGCCAGGAATATGTCCTCTTTGTGGGCACCAAAAAACAAGCACAAGCCGCCATTCGTGAATCTGCCGAAAAAGCTGGTGTATTCTTTGTGAACCAGCGTTGGTATGGTGGCATGCTCACCAATATGACCACCATCCGTCAAAGCGTGGATAAGATGAAATACTATGAAGATATCGTGGCTGATGGTACCATCAACAACTATACCAAGCTGGAACAACAGAAGATGAAGCGTATGCATGACAAACTTGAGTTTTCCCTGGGCGGCATCCGCGGAATGGACGCCCTGCCCAGCGCCGTGTTTGTGGTGGATACCGATTATGAAAATATCGCCGTGCACGAAGCCCGCATTCTGGGAATCCCCATCGTGGGCATGGTGGATACCAATTGTGATCCCGACAAGGTGGATTATGTGATTCCCTCCAATGACGACGCCACTCGTGCCATCACTCTGATCACCGATATCATGGCAAATGCCATCGTGGAAGGCCGCAATCTTGCCACCGAGGGCAAAGATGAAGAGGGAGAAGAACCCGCAGCTGAGACGGCTGATACTGAAGAAGCAGCTCCCACAGAAGAGCCTGTAACCGAAGAGCCGAAAGCTGAGGCTGCTGCACCAGAAGCAGAAACCCCCGAAAAAACAGAAGAATAATAAAACCAAAAAAATAAGCGGGCGGGGCGCATAACCCTGCCCGCAATTTGAAAACCAGACAATTTTTAAGGAGCTAACAATGGCTGAAATCACAGCATCAATGGTAAAAGAATTACGTGAACGCACCAGCGTGGGCATGATGGAATGCCGTAAGGCGTTGGTGGAAACAAACGGCGATATGGAAGCCGCCATCAAATATCTGCGCGAGCGCGGCATCAGCAAGGCCGAAGGCAAAGCAGCACGTGAGACCAAAGAAGGCATCATACATTCCTATATCCATTTCAACGGCAAAATTGGCGTGCTGATGGAGCTGAATTGTGAATCCGACTTTGTGGCACGCACGGATCAGTTTAAGGCTTTGGCAGACGAGATTTGCCTGCAAATCGCAGCCACCAATCCTTTGGCTGTGTCTGCCGATAAAATAGACCCTGCCGTTTTGGAAGCAGAAGCAGATATTGCCCGCAACAAGGCTGTCTTGGATGGCAAAAAGCCGGAGATCGTGGATAAAATAGTGGAAGGCGTGATCAAGAAATATGCCTCCGAACACTCCCTGATGGAGCAAGAATTGATCAGTGACGACAAGCGCACCGTGAAAGATCTGCTCACCGAAGCTATCACCACCATTGGAGAAAATATCCAGGTCGCCCGCTTTGTCCGTTACACCCTGGGCGAATAAGCCAATCACACAGTCATGGAAAACCATACCTATCAACTGGAAAGAATACACAGCATCCTCATCAAGCTGAGCGGTGAAGTGTTGGCAGGAGACAAAGGCCACGGTTTTGATGATGACGTGATAGATCACCTCAGTGATGAGATCATCGCCATCAAAAGGCTGGGATACAGCATTTCCATCGTGTTGGGCGGAGGCAATATCTTCCGCGGCGGCAGATGGAAAAACCAGAGCCTGGACCGTGTGACCCTGGATAATATAGGGATGTTGGCAACGGTGCAAAATGCCCTGTATCTGGCTGAGATTCTGAACAAGAAAAACTATCCTGCCACCGTACAAAGCATCCTGCCTATGGATAAAATGACCACACACTATTCACCGTTGAAAGCCAAACAGGCATTGGCAGATGGCAAGATTTGCTTTTTGGCGGGAGGCACTGGTTCCCCATTTTTTACCACCGATACAGCCGCCGTCTTGAGAGCAATCGAGCTGAGGCTGGATTTGGTGCTCAAAGCCACCAAGGTGGATGGGCTGTACAGTGCGGATCCCGAAACAGATAAAAATGCAGAATTTATCTCCAGCGCCAGCTATCAGGAATGCCTTTCCAGGCAGCTTAGAGTGATGGATATGACGGCGTTTTCCCTTGCCAAAGAGAATAATCTGCACATTAAGGTATGCAATGTGTCTCAATTGCGCGCCGCCTTGACGGATGCCAATGTGGGTACCTTTATTCATCCATGACCAGGAAAAGAGGAGAAAATGGAAAACCTGAAAACAAATACCAAAGATAAGATGAGCAAATCGTTTGATTCGCTCTTGCACCAATTTGCCCGTGTGCGCACAGGACGCGCCAGCGCATCCATTCTGGATGATATTCGCATCAACTACTACGGTCAGCCCCAGGCGATCAAACAGTTTTGCAACGTATCCATCCCCGAAGCACGCCTGATAGTGATCCAACCCTGGGATAAAACAACCCTGGCTGATGTGGAAAAAGCTATCCTGGCAGCAAACTTGGGCATCACCCCGGAAAACGATGGCAACGTGATTCGTCTGCCTTTCCAGCCGCTTACAGAAGATAAGCGCAAAGAAATAGTGCGCGGGATGAAAAAGCTGGGAGAAGAAGCACGCGTGGCTATCCGCAACATCCGCAGAGATTCCAACGATCAAGCCAAAAAGATGAAAAAGGATTCTGAGATCAGTGAAGATGATGAGAAGAGGCTGCTGAAAGACCTGCAGGATATTACCGATGAATGGATTAAGAAAATAGACGAGGCGGAAAGCGCCAAAGAAAAAGAGATTATGGAAGTGTAAGCTTCCCTTTCGAATCACTATAAATCCTAAGCGGGAGGCTGGCGCTTCCCGTTTTTTTGTGTGTAAACAAAAGAGACGGCTTGACAAAAAAGTGTAGCGCTGCTTCGATGCTTCCAGAATAATTTTCAAGTATGAGATCTGATGCAAGGAGCCCATTATGAAGCTGGCTACTATAATTATCTTTGTTTTGGCAGTCATTATCCTGCCTGCCGAAATGATACAGATTGGTGAGGGCAATCTCACAAATCAGGGGCTGCCATTTGATCCAAACTCCCATTATAGCTATAGCCAACAGCTTTATCTTTCCTCCGAAATAGGAGGTTTGGGCTTGATTAGCAGCCTTTCTTTTCAGTATTATGCTGCAAGCGAGGTTTTTTATGATCGCAACAATGAATTGCAGGTATGGATGGGGCATCATCCGGAGGAATCCTTTGCAGAATGGGTTGAACAATATCAGTTAACTCTATGTTTCGACGGCATTTTGCCCATCAGTGCTTTTTCAGGAGGGATTCCCGGTACCGGTTGGATGACCGTGGTATTGCAGACTCCCTTTATGTATGAAGGAGAGGGCTCTTTGGTGATTGCCGTTAGGGAAAACAGCCCGGGACGCGCCAGTAACAACGACGAGTTCTTTTGTGAAAGCACTGCTTTGCCTCGAGGGTTGACGGTGCTAAAGGTAGATCCGATCAACCCTGACGAATTGCCTGACGAAGGCTACCATATACGCAACTCTTTTCCCAACCTCAGGCTGGATATCGCCATCACACGTTATACGCCTTATCAACCTTCCCCAGAGCATGATGCCACAGATGTTTCTATCGAGACAGGTTTTTCTTTCCTCAGCGATGCCCAGAGCTTTGACTTTTGGCTGGGCACCCATGCAGATTCGTTAGAGATGGTTTTATCTGATGTTTCCCACACACAGCTTTATCTAAACGAGCCATTGCAGATGCTTTCCAATTATTACTGGCAGGTGGTTGCCCATCATGACGGGAATGTCTATCCCAGCCCTGTCTGGCACTTTGTAACGGAGGGAGAGCAGCTGGGTCCGCCTCGTAATCTGCAAGCGATTGCAGAGAATAATGTTGTCCATCTGCAGTGGGAAGCACCTCTTTCTGGAACGGTGGTGGAGTACCTCATCTATCGCAATGATCAGGAGCTTGCCACCACACCCGATGTCTCCTATCTTGATGAAGATGTGGTGACTGGTGCCACTTATGTTTATTGGGTGAGGGCGCGCAACCATTTGGGACAGCTTTCTGCGCCTTCCGCAAGCGTTAGCGTGCATATTCCCTACGTTGACCCCCTGCTTATTCTGCATCAAGGCTTTGAGGATTTGCCAGCCTTTTCTGATGCCATCCCCGGCTGGATGATCTATGATCTGGATAACAGCCCCACCTGGACCTGGGCTGATGTGGATTTCCCCCACTCTGGAGAGGCATGCGGATGGATGACCTTTGCCTCTGCGCTCACCACTCCTCCTCTGCACAGCATCCCTGCTCATGGGGGCAGGCAGATGCTGATCTCGCCCGATGCCCTCAATCCTCCAGATAATAACTGGCTGATTTCCCCTCTCATCCATCTGGGAACGGAGCCCAACGTAAGCTTTTGGGCAAGGAGTGCAACCGCGGATTACGGCTTGGAACGGCTTAAGGTTTTGGTTTCCGAAGGCTCCACAGACCCACAGGATTTCACCGCTTTACACAGCCTTCCCTGGCTGGATATACCTGCCAGCTGGACACGCTATCAATACGATTTATCTGCTTGGCAAGGGCAAACGATACGCATTGCCTGGCAGGCTGTTTCTTTGGATGCCTTGGCACTATTTTTGGATGATATCAAGGTGCGCAGCCAAGGGGGATGGGTGACAGGGGATAATACCCACAATCCAGCTCCTATTCTGCATTTGACACCTAATCCCTCCAAGGGAAACTTTTGGATAAATATGGGCAAGGCGCCGTTTGGGCTGGAAATCTATGACCTTCGCGGTCGTCTGCTCCATAGGGCAAAAGGCATCACTCATTTTGAAGGTAGCAGTCTGAGATTAGCCTCCGGCGTGTATCTGATTCGCACACTTCAAAACGGCAAGGCACATCATGGCAGATTGGTGATTATCAAGTGAAGCAACCCATGGATGTACAGCAGTTTATAGACAACCTGTTTTCAGACCCTCGTTGGGCTCGGCATATCGTTGCCAGCCGGATGGAGCCGCAAAGAGAAGCCCAGTATGCTCCTTGGCCCAAGGCGTTGCACCAGGACATCATCGAAGCCCTCAAAATGTTGGAATACCATCAGCCTTACACTCATCAAGCGGAAGCGATAGAGGCGGCTTT
>JAAYQD010000399.1 GCA_012519465.1 Candidatus Cloacimonadota bacterium | reverse complement strand
TATCTACAGTCTGTTTGAATGTGCATAACAAATATCCTGTTTACAAAATTATGATGTCACAATAGCAGATACCCATATTTTGTCAAGAAGTATTTGGCACTAATTAGGAGTTTATTCACAGCCTCTAAAGCCAGGGGGTACAAGCCTTTAGCGAAGCCCTGTCCCCTGGTCCCTAAGGCACGCGTAGCGTGCGTCTTGCCTATTAGCCACCCTTGTACCACCCTTGTCTCACCCTTGCTTAGGCAAAGGAGAGACAAGGGTGGTTAACAGGGAAGAAGCGGTTTACGCGTGCGGTAACACTGGCCTTCAGCCGGTGGTTCCACCGGTTTTAACCGGTTGTTAAAGAATAACTTACAGTATTTAGAGATCAGGTTCCATGGGGCAGGAAACAGGGAGGCTTGAAGGTAGCTCGCTTTGCTCGCTGAATAGTTTAATAAAAGCCGACTAAAGTCAGCGAAACCACCGGCTAAAGCCTGTGTTACAAAGAGGTTACGGGATCGCCATACGTGCGATGAATAAAGAATGATGAATGGCTGCTGTGTGGTTTATAAACCACAATTTACACGAATGGACATAAATTTTAAGCTCATTACTGCTCACTATTAAAAAGAAGGAAACACAAAATAGACTCGGCTTCAGCGAAGCCCCTGTCCACTGTTCCCTGTGCCCTGTCACCTATGCACGCGCAGCGTGCGCCACCCACTGTTCCCTGTCCCCTAAGCACGCTTGCGTGCGCCCTGTCCACTGTTCCCTGGCGCTCGCGAGGCGAGCTCCCACATCACCTTCACGCCTACCTCAATGGCTGCCTCATCTGGTAAAAACTGTGGAGAATGCAGAGAATGCTGGCATTCCGAACCCAGCCAGAACAGTACTCCCGGATAGAGGGTGGTAAAAAAGCCAAAATCCTCTCCCGTCATTTCCGTGGCAGCCTCCTCATAGTTCACATCCAGCTTCGCCGCCACCTCTTGCAACGCCTCTACCCACCTGGCATCATTCACCACGGGGTCATAGCTGCACAGTACTTCCACCTCGCTTTCACATCCAATCTTCTGTGCCGCCTGGGCTGCGTTTTTACGGGTGAGATCGTTCATTTGGTCGCGCACCTGTGGCTTCAGGCTGCGGTGGGTTCCTTCCAAAAGGCAACTCTGGGCTATCACGTTGCGGATGCTCCCCCCATTGATAGTTCCCAGATGGTATATCACACGCTCTTTTTTCTTTAATTCAGATATATCAGCCTGCATCAGCAGCATAAATTCAGCCGCTGCGGCGATGGCATCCCTGCCCTTTTCCGGGAACGCCACATGCGCGCTTTTGCCCTGGAAGCGAACGTCAAATTCCTGGGGAATGCCAAAGATGATGCCTGCCCGGCTGGAGATGGTGCCCACGGGCATGCCGCTTGCCACGTGCAGGGCAAATACCGCCTCTATTGGATACTGTTGGATGATGCCCTCTGCCAATACAGATTGCGCTCCGCCCTTGCCTTCCTCCGCCGGTTGGAAGAGGAAAAGGAGGTTCTGCCGGGGCTGGTTTGCCAATACCTTTTCAATCAATCCCATCAGCACCGTCATGTGCACATCATGCCCACAGGCGTGCATTACTCCCGGCTGTTGCGAGGCAAAGCTGCAGCCGGTTGCCTCCGTGATGGGCAGGGCGTCCATATCTGCCCTAAAGAGGCGATAGGCATCACCGCCGCCGCTGTATTCCAGCAGGAATCCGGTGCTGTCAAAATCGTGGATAATCAATTCCGTGGCGCCTGCCCTGATGTGTTCCGGAGTGCTGTAAATCCGTGCCAGTCTCTTGAGCTCTTCCCGCAAAATGGCAGCAGTTTGATGCTCTTCAAATGCCAGTTCCGGGCTCTGGTGCAAACGCTGGCGCAGCTCAATCAGCCAGTTCATGATTTCGTATTCTCCGCGGCATGAGCTAACATGATTTTGATGGCATTGGTGGCAGCGCCCAAACGCAGGTTGTTTGCCACGTTCCAAAAGGTGAGGCTGTGCTTGTCCGTTCCAAAGCGCAGACGGGAAACGTGGCTATCGTTGGAATTGCCCAAATCCAGGGGAGTGGTATAGGTGTTTGCGCTATAGCGGATGGCGTCGGAATGGGCAAGCGCTGTGCTGGCATCGTTCAAATCCACCTCGCGCTCACACTCCACATACACGCTGATGCAGTGTCCAAATCTCACCGGCACCCTCACGCAGGTGGCGGATAGGGCAAGCTGATAATTATCCAGTATCTTCTGGGTTTCCTGATACATCTTTTCCTCTTCCGCGCTGTATCCGTTATCCTGCAAGCCGCCAATCTGGGGGATTACATTCATGTCAATTATCGCCGGATACACGCCCATCTCGCTGGAGCCATTGCGCTGTTGATACAATGCATCCAAGCCCTGTTGTCCGGTGCCGGATACAGCCTGATAGGTGCTCACAATCACCTTGCGGATGCCATACATACGGTCCAGCACCGCCAAAGGCAAAACCATCTGGATGGTGGAACAATTGGGATTGGCGATGATGCCGTTGTATCCGGTCAGGAGGGCTCCATTTATCTCTGGCACCACCAAAGGGATGTCCGGTTCCATGCGGAAGGCGGAGGAATTGTCTATCACAGCCCGCGCATGCTGGAGGGCAAAAGGCGCAAAACTGCGCGATACCCCAGCTCCGGCGGAAAACAAGACATAATCGTATCCCTTGGCAAAGGAATCACGGGTAAGCTCCTCAACCAAGAGCGCATCATCCACATAATAAAGGGTTTTGCCGGCAGAGCGCGCCGAGGCATACAAATCCAGGGTGGAGATTTCTATCTTCATTTCTGCCAGGTTGCGGATCATCATTCTGCCCACGGCTCCGGTGGCACCAACGATGGCTATCTTCATTTATTCTATCCTCATAGCTTTTATATTGTTATTTCCCAATTCCATAGGAGGCAGGCTTTTGTCAATGTAAAACTGAGCTTGGCATAGGGAACAGGGAAGCGCCAGCTGGTGGCTGGCGCAGGTCCCTGGCTCCAGATTTCAGGGCTCGCTGACGACGTTATGTCAGATCAACGTGCCACTTAAGATTTAGCGTTCAGAGATTGGCTACTCCTGCACCGCCTTCACGCGGTAAAAGGCTTTGTCCAAAGTCTGGTTATCGTTGATGAACAGCGAGGAGGTGCTGCCAAAATACACAAATCCATCGTAGGGATCAAAGGAGCGATAAACGAGGTAACTTGTGGCACCCTGCACCGCATCCCAGGATATTCTCACTCCGCTTGCAGTCTTGATCACATTCACCTGGGGGCTATCCAAACCTTGCTCTTCATCCATCCCAATTACAAATCTCATGTTGGGTCTCCACGCCATGGTGGCACCCCAGTTGAAAACATCAGTCGTATTCTCCAGATAATTTGGATTCACATAATAACGGTATCCATTAGTTTGATTTGTAGCCTTTATGGAGCCTGCTTTTTGGCGGGCAGAGCTCATGCCCCAAGCAGTATCCACCAGCAAATTATCCTCCCCATTCCAAAGGAAGGGAGTATGGAAAACCAATAGGTTCCATTCCCCGGCTTCGGGCAAAAAGATATCTTTGTTGCAAACGGTTACCAGTCCCTCAGGACCAAGCCAGTTTTGTACATTTGTTGCAGTGGTATGCATCAATCTCACGATGAAATTGGGAAGCGGGATGGAGGAGGCTTCGTGAACGTCAAAACCCAGCCCCAGGATTTGCACCGGGCCATAAACTCCCGCTGCGTTCAGCTCTGCTTTGGTATAAACAGATTGCCCGTGTATGCTTCTAACATCAGTGTAGATGGGGTTGTATAAACCACTGGTGATTCTGACCCCCGTGCCTATATCCGCAGTATAGGCAGCCAAGGGTGTGCCTTCCACTGTGGGGGTGGGCAGGGATTCATTAGTTCCATAAAGCGCTACGATGCTGTAGTGGTAGGTAGTTCCATTCACTACAGTGTTGTCTGTATAGCTGCGGGTGGAGACGGTCTGTAAATAGCTGCCGTTGCGCAGGATTTTATAGCCAGTGGGGTTGCCGTAGTCGGAGCCCTTCCATGTGAGATCCACATAACCGTTGTATGCCTTCACTTTCAAATCATAAGCGGGCGCATAATAGGTGGCCAAAGGCGGCAAGCCAATATGATCCAACCAGGCACATTCAGCGCCCAAAACGCCAGAGCTGTAGTTTTCGTAAGCCCAAGTGAAGACGTGTTCGCCAGCATCCGCGGGATAGCTTTTCCAGATCCAGCTCATATCACCTTTCCATTCGTCAATCAGGAAGCCATCAATATAGAAACGCAACCAGTTGAAAGAATTTTGACCGCTGTAAATGGAGGTTTTTATGCCAAATGAGATTTCTCCAGCAGTGCTTACATGCGCGGGTAAACTGAGTACAGATGTCTGGTTTAAGCTGCTTCTGCCAGATTTGGCTGCAAAACTGCCCGTAAAAACTTGTGAGGATTGCACAGTCCAGGGCACGGCGCTGTCGTTTCGCCAGGGGTTTTGGCTGAAGTTGCCGCTTTCAAATCCCTCATAGGCAGGATGGATGAGGGTGACGTGCACTTTTTGGCTTACCTGTCTGTTGCCAGTATCCGTGACCACAGCTTTGATTGTGTGGTAGCCGGTGGAAGAGGTGCTGGTATTCCAAGCCCAGGTGTAAGGTGCGCTGCTGAGGGTGGCTTTCAATTCATTATCCAGATAAATCTTTACGTTTGCCACGCTGCCCTGATTTGCCCAGGCGTTTGCCACTACATTCACTGTCTGGCTGCCATGGATGGTCAAATGATTGCCGGGGCTGGTGATCTTGATGCCCGGATTGGCTGGATTGGCTGCCATCAAAGCCCGGTGGGCATTCACCCTGCCGCTGCCTAGTTTTCCTGAGTAACTCGTATTAAGGTTATCCAGTTCATCGGCGGTATCGAGCAAAATATCTTTCAACTGGCTGGGCGTGATATTTATATTGTTACGATGGGCATAGGAGAGCACCAAAGCTGCCACGCCGGAAACGTGGGGGCAAGCCATCGAGGTACCTTCCATGAACTTATAGCCGCTATCTTTCTTACAGCTTAACACTCCTTGTGAGACAATTAGGTCGATGAGCTCACCGCCCGGAGCAGAAATGTCCACCCAGGTATCATAATTGGAGTAAGCTGCCTTTCGGTCGTTATGGTTGGTGGCTGCCACGGATAAGACTCCGCTGTAATAGGCGGGATACCACTGTCCGCTGCTATTGGAATTGCCTACAGAAAAGATGGTGATGCCGCCATCCATCACGTTGCCTCCGCCATTGGCATTAAAATAATCTATGGCATCCAAAACCGCTTGTTCATAATGTTGTTCAGTGCCGTAAATCCAGCTGTTTTGAGAAATGGCAGCGCCGTTATCCGCCGCATAAATGGGAGCAACTTCCCATCCGCCGGCATACCCCTGGATACTGCCGGTAAACACCAAACAGCTCATCAGCTTTACACCGTTTCCAGAGCCGCTTCCGCCTGCTATGCCTGCCACGCCGGTATTATAGTTGTTGGTCACCGCTGCAATTGTGCCCGCCACGTGGCTTCCATGATCACCGGGAGAGATGGCCCCAGAATTATTGTAAAAGTCAAAGCCATAAATATCATCTATATAACCATTACCGTCGTCGTCGATGCCATTGCCTGGGATTTCCGCAGTGTTTTTCCACATATTTGCTTGCAGGTCTGGATGGTTGAACTGTATACCTTCGTCGATGACGGCTACCACCACATCGGGATGTCCTTTTTCTATATCCCAAGCCTCCGGCAGGTCAATGTCACGATCCGGAACACCTCCGGATTGACCGGTGTTGTGGTAATGCCACTGCTCTGGAAATCGCGGATCAATGGGAGTCCAGCGTGTGGGCTCGTCCTCTGTATTCAGATGATATTCGGTATCTGTGGAATCCTGATTTGGCATGCCGGTATGCACCTTTTTATACTCTGGTTCAGCCCATTGCAAATCGTTATCCAAAGCGCGGTAGCTCATCACGATATCACGGATATCCTGGCGGCTGTCATACTGGATCTCAAACCACAGATGCAGGCCCCATTCCACATGGCGCCAGCCCCATTTCTTGTTTTGTTTGGGGTCTCCAAATACCGGAGTGATGCGTTTTACGGCATATTCATGGTTCAAGGCATCCAAGTCTTCTATGCCAAAGCCGGGCAAGATGCCGTCTTCATAAAGATAGGCTTGTGCCAAAGCGCTGTGCTTTTCGCTAAGCTTGATGCGGATGTGTCCCATCTCGATGGCAGCATCCGGAACCTGATAAATATCGATGAAAGGGCGTTCGCCAAACCGAGGGGCGGCAAACAGGGAGACCGCTGTCAATACAGCGATAAAGACCAAAATGAATCTCGCTCTGCTCATTTCTTGGATCCTCTCTTTTTGATGTTTTCCTGATCTGTAAAATCGTT
>JAAYQD010000398.1 GCA_012519465.1 Candidatus Cloacimonadota bacterium | reverse complement strand
GTTGGATACCAGTTTTAGCTCTTTGCCAGCAATCAAAGCAGACCAATCCTGCTGTAATATATCGCCATGAATGAGCTCTAATGAATCCCCAAAACGCTTTTCCAGAAAGGGAATCAGCCTGTCATCAATCTCAAACGCGGTGAGCCGGGGTTGATACTTTAGCAGCTCTTGGGTGAGGATGCCCATTCCGGGGCCTATTTCCCACACGGTCTCGCCTTCCTCAATACCGGCTGAAGCTGCTATCTGAGCTGCGATATCAGGATCAGTGAGGAAGTTTTGCCCCAGGCTGTGGCGCTTCTTCATAAATTTGTTCATCAATCAATAAAAGCCCGGCTTGCCAGATGATAAAACCATTGGGCAAAACGGGCTTTGTAAGGTGCCAAAGGGGCTTAGGCGCCCAGTTTTTCGGCGGGGACGGTTTTGCAGATCTTGCACACTTTGAAGGTCTGTTCTCCCGCTTTTATTTCGTAAAGCAATTTGACGCCTGTACGATGGCAGGAAGGGCACTCTCCGCGACCGCGGGCGACCAATGTTCTAAGGGTTTTTCCACGATTGTTCTTTGCCATGGTTGCTCCTTTTATTCTATTTATCTTAATTTGCAATTGCAGTAATGCATAGCATTTTGTGCCAGAAAAATGAAAAGTGCCAGGGCGTCAACGATTATTTCTTCCCTGGCACTTCACAGTCTGTTATATTCAGCGTTTAAGGTCTATTTTATCATCCAGAGCAGCAACAAAAGCTGCGGTCATTTTCACGGCATTATCCAGATCGCTCAGCGAGATAACCTCGTTGGGTGAGTGCATATAACGATTGGGGATGCCGATGACGGCGGTGGCGGCTCCCACTCCACGGGCATGGATGGCATCCGCATCGGTGCCTGTTCTGCCGGGGGCAATCTCAATCTGATAGGGCAGTTTCAGCTTATCTGCGGCGGCGATCAGCCTTTCCCTGATAACGGGATGCAAGGCTGCGCCAATGCTGAGCGTGGGGCCTTTGCCCAAAGCAACATCACCGTAAACACGCTTGTCTGAACCGGGAACGTCGGAGGTGAAGGTGACATCCACGGCGATGGCGATATCAGGTTTGATCTGAGAGGCGCTGGTGGCTGCTCCCTTCATGGTGGTCTCTTCTCCCACGGAACATACGGCGTAGTAGTTTGCTTTCAGCTTCTTCTTTGCCAATTCCTGCATCACGCGGGCGGCAACGTACACACCGGCCTTGTTATCGGTGGCTTTGGTGACTACGAAGTCTTCAGAAAGCATCTCAAACTGGCTGTGGTAGGTGGCGATATCACCTATGGCTACCAGCTTGAGGGCTTCTTCCTTGCTGGTGGCTCCGATATCTATCCACAGGTCTTCCAGCTTCAGCTTGGGAGAGCCTTCATCGCCACGCATCATGTGGACAGGCTTCCTGCCAAAGATGCCGCGTACCAGGTTTTCCCCGTGATATATATCCACGCGCAAGCCGGGCAGGAGGTTCACGTCAAAACCGCCCAAGCTTTTCACGTATACATAACCTTGTTCATCGATGTGGTTGATGATAAAGCCGATCTCATCTGCATGCCCCACCACCATCACTTTCAGCTTGCCGCTGCCTTTTTTGAAGGCAATCAGGTTGCCGTTGATATCGGATGTGATTTCATCGGCATAAGGCGCCATGAAGGCACGCGCCACCTTCTGGGCAGGGGCTTCAAAACCGGATGGACTGGGTGCAGAGACGAGGTCGCGAAAGAATTTGAGGTGTTTCTCTTCCATCAGATATTCCTTCAACAATCGTTTGCTTCTTCATCAGCAAAGGGATTGAGTGATTGCT
>JAAYQD010000397.1 GCA_012519465.1 Candidatus Cloacimonadota bacterium | reverse complement strand
GGCATCCAGTTGGGAGCGGGCAAACCTGGGCTGGAAGAGGGACGTGTCGCGCTCCCGTCTGGCTCAAAACCTGGGGCTGAAGAGTGTAAGTAAAATTGAGATACTAAAAAGAGGGCACTCCGGGCGGATCATCCTGATGCGCATTACGGGGAATAAGACGGTGACACTGGATTCGGAATATAGGATCAGACAGGCGTTTGGCGGCTTGCCCTCCTCGCTGTTTTATATAGCCAAATCCGGCAGCACCATCACGTTGAAGGGCAAGGGCGCCGGGCACGGAGTGGGGATGTGTCAGACAGGGACGCTGCGCTTGGCTCGGGAGGATTGGACTTACGATGCTATTTTGGAGAAATACTATCCGGGTACAACACTTTATAAGGATTGGGTGAACCCATGAAAGATACACTGTGGCGGGGAACCGCATTTGATGATACATTCCGCATCTTTGCCGTGGATGCCACGCAGACGGCGCAAAGGGCAAGAGACCTGCACGACCTCTCCCCTATCAGCACCATCCTGATGGGAAAGATGATAAGTGCGGCGGCGATCTTGAGCTTGGACCTCAAAAACGAGCAAGGCGATGTAGCCCTCAGGATAGATGCCGAGGGGCCGCTGAGTGGGGGCTTGGTAATCTGTGATATGCATGGTGATATCCGTGGCTATATGCGCCGGCCTCAATTTGAGACCCAGGAGGCGGCTGATAACTTTTATCCGGGCAGACAGCTGGGCGAAGGCACCTTCACTGTGATCAAAAGCCAGCCGGAATCCCAGCCTTGGATGGGCTCCACCAAGCTGGTGACTGGAGAGATAGCCGAGGATTTGGCGCATTTTTATATGCAATCGGAGCAGGTGCCTTCCGCCGTGGCTTTGGGAATTTTGGTGGATCAGAATGCAAAGGTGAGGGCTTGCGCTGGGTTTATGATACAGCAGCTGCCCTTTGCCGAGCCCGCCAAAGCTGAGCAGCTGATTGCCAATCTGAACGCCACGCCCAACCTTTCCGATCTGATGGATATGGGCATGAGCCTGCAGGAGGTGTTTGAGCGCTTTGTCTTTAAGGATATCGAGTATCACCTAACGCCTGCGCGCAATATCCGCTACCGGTGCAACTGTTCCAAAGAACGCTTTGCCAGGTCGCTGCTCACCCTTGGGCTAAAGGAACTGCAGGAGATGACGGAAGGCATCACCCCCGTGTGCCTCTATTGCAATAGCAAATACGAATTTACCCCTGAGGATATCAAGGGGCTGATAGAGAGCCTGGAAACTGCACCATGAGGAGGTTACTGCTCTTTGCAATGATACTGATGATGGGGATATTGGGGGCAAATCCTCAGACGGAGCTTGCCTGTTTTAAGGTGCGTCCACGCTCCCCTGATAAAAAGCATAAGCAACTGGAAGCCGCCGCCCGCCTCCATCTGGGGCTCCTCATCAAAGGAGGGACTGACAAGCAGATGGAGGAAGCCTTGGCTGAACTGACACAGATTCATAAGCAATTAAATATCTCAGAACCGCTGGATGACTGGTATCGGGCACTGGCTGGTTATGATGGCATTGTATTTAAAGAAGTGAGCGCAGAGCTGGGGCTTGCCGACCTGCAGCATTCCCAGATAGCCATTGCCGATTATGATAATGACGGCTGGCTGGACCTGCTCTCTAATGG
>JAAYQD010000396.1 GCA_012519465.1 Candidatus Cloacimonadota bacterium | reverse complement strand
GTATTGGATGATCCTGCTTTGGCTGTCTCTGATTTCCAGTATCTGACCTGCCTGCAGGACGTTTAGCCCCTTTTGCAAGGTGTCGTTCCCGCTGCAAAAGCCAGAGAGCAGGTATTCGGAGATGCGCCTGGCATCGGTATCTTTATTGGGGAATTGGCTGGCGGCATGTTGGGGAACGTCGCTAATGAGCTGTATACCCTGCTCTTGCACCCAATAAAGAGGCATGGATGCCATCCTGTCGACTGCTGCCAGGGTGCTGCTTTCCGTCTGGATGATAATGGCAAAACAGCCGTTAAGCCGGCTGACTATAGCCTCCAGAGATACGGCATCCTGTACGCCTTGCAAGAGATCACAGAGGGCTGCGCCTTGCCACAGCTTGCCCTGGGCATCAAAGGCGTATCCCCGGGTGTGGATTCCCGCAAGGGAGAACCACTGTGGTTGGCGGTGGGAAGAGAGTTTGATATGTATCATTGCGGTAAGATCATCCTGATATCATCCAGCGAAAGGACAAAGAGATCGCGCAGCTGGAAGCCTTCTTTTTTCACCAGAATCGTGATGTAATATAAGCCATAGATAAAGTATGAGATGGCAGAGGAGATGGCGGCTCCATTGAGACCCCAGATGGGGATCATGAACCAATTGAGCAGGGTATTTGTGATCAGACAAAAGAAAGTGATGCGCAGGTGCACCAGAGGCCTGCCAGAAGTAAAGAAATAAGGTGCAGATACCCGGGCCACAGAGGCAAAGGCAGCGCCCAACAGCAGTATCATAGAGGGCAGGACTGCGCCTTGGAAGGCTATTCCATACACATAGGGAATCAGGAGTGCCAGGGGAATACCCACCAGAGTTAAACCCATGCACACATAAAAACTCAGCTTAAGGGTGCGGGCAAGCACGATGCGTCCTGCATCTTCCCCCTCTATATTGTAAAGCCTGCCTGTGAGCGCAGAATTGATGCTGATGGGGATCAGAAACATCAGCTCGCTGATCATTACCGCCATGCTATATACCCCCAGGTGCTCCAGACCCAGCATGCCTTTGATGAAGAGCTGATCCATCCGCAGGTGCAGATGGTCGAAGGCGGCAGCCAGATAGAGGATGCCTCCATAGCGAAACTCCGCTTTGAGCAGGGGAGCATCCCAAACCAGGCGCAGCCCTCGTTTGAGGCGTATTTGTAGCAGGAGGGCATTCATCATCATCGCAACAACAGCTATCCAGAAATTGGTGCCTGCTATCAGAATGCCAAATAACCAGAATGTAAAGATGGTGCCTGTTTTTAGGAGGAAAACAGAGATGTTATAGCGGTTTGATTCCCGGATCCTCTCCGAGGCAATAAACCAGGCATTGTTGTTGTAATAAAAGAAGCCAGCCAAGACGAAGACCAAGCCACCTGCGATCAAGGGCAGGGGATAATCCACCAGGAACAGCCCCAGCTTCCAGCCTCCCAAAGTGAGCACCGTAAGGCCTGCAAATATGAGGAGCAGGCAGGTGATATTCACGTTGAAAAGGTGCTGGGCATCCACGTTCTTACGCTTGTGGAAATACATCACGGCATTGTTTAAGCCCAAGTGCCCATAGCTGGTCATCAGCGTGAAAAAGAGGAGGATATACGTTACATAGCCATGCCTTTCCGGCCCCAAGACGCGAGCTATCAGGATGGAAGTGAACAGACCCAAAACCAAATGGGTGGCTTGGTTGATCAGGTTGCTGGTGATATTTGCTTTATAACCTCTATTCATGCCGGGATTAGAAGATATCTATTTGAGCGTCTGTAGGGGTGATTCCCAGATGTTTGTATGCCTTATGTGTGGCGCGCCTGCCTTGGGGGCTGCGGTCCAAGAAGCCTTGTTGCACCAAATAGGGCTCGAATATCTCCTCTATGGTGCCGGCATCCTCGCCAATGGCAGTTGCCAAGGTCTTGATGCCCACGGGTCCGCCCCGATAGTTTTCCATGATGGTGAGCAGGATGCGCTTATCCATCTCATCCAGCCCGGCATGATCCACCTGCAGCATTTCCAGGGCTTCACAGGCGATATCCCGGGTGATGGTACCATCTCCCATGATCTGAGCAAAATCCCTCACTCTGCGCAGGAGGCGATTGGCTATCCGTGGCGTGCCTCTGCTGCGGCTTGCCATCTCGAAGATGCCTTCCTCATCCGCTTTTACATCCAGGATACGGGCGCTGCGTTGGATGATGCGCTGGATGGATTCCTGGTCATAATAATCCAGCCTCAGCACGATGCCAAAGCGGTCTCTGAGGGGAGGAGTCAGGAGGCCTGCCCGCGTGGTGGCGCCTATCAGGGTGAAGGGCTCGATATCAATCTTGAGGGTGCGTGCGCTGGGGCCGCTATCCAGGATGATCTCCATCTCAAAGTCTTCAATGGCAGGGTAGATATACTCCTCAATCACGTGGGACAGGCGATGGATTTCATCTATAAAAAACACCTCATGCCGCTGCAGATTGGTGAGGATGCCTGCCAGGTCTCCGGGTTTTTCCATCACGGGACCGCTGCTCACGGTGATATTCACGCCCATCTCTCTGGAGATGATGCTTGCCAGGGTGGTTTTGCCCAGGCCGGGAGGTCCATAAAAGAGAACGTGATCCAGTGGCTCTTTTCTCAGCTTGGCTGCCTTGATCGAGATATCAAGCAGCTGTTTGAGGTGGTTTTGGCCTATAAACTCGTTTAACGTGCGGGGACGCAGGGCGCGGTCAAACTCTTGATCCGGCACCTGCAAAACGGGGTCGTTGATGCGTTGCAGCATATTTAGAGTTTCTTAAACAGACGCATAAAGTGGAGGCGCCACACCATCCAGACTGCTTCCCACACGATGCGGCGAGACATCTTGGATACACCATCCACCCTGTCTGTAAAGACGATGGAGACTTCTTTGATGCGAAAGCCTTTCACCCAGGCACGGAAGTTCATCTCCACCTGGAAGGCATAGCCATCGGAGAGGATGGCATCCAGATCGATGCTTTCCAATACCCTGCGGTTAAAGCATTTGAAGCCACCGGTGGGGTCTTTGATGGGCATTCCCGTGATCACGCGCACATACTTGGAGGCAAAATAGCTGATCAACAGCCGCTTGAACGGCCAATTGACGATATTCACGCCCTGCACATAGCGGGAGCCTATTACCAGATCATACTTTTTGGCTGCTTCCAAAAGCCGGGGGATATCGTCTGGATTATGAGAAAAATCAGCATCCATTTCCATGATATAGGAAAAGCCTCTTTCCAAGGCATAACGGAAGCCGGTAACGTAAGCCGAGCCCAGCCCCAGCTTGCCACTGCGTTCTATGAGGTGGATGCGGGGATTGGATTCCATCGCTTTTTTGACGATTGCGGCGGTGCCATCGGGGGAGTTGTCTTCGATCACAAGGATTTCCAGCTCTGGATTGTGGCTTAATACATAATCCAGCATGCGCCCGATGTTTTCCCGTTCGTTGTAGGTGGGGATGATTATAAGTGTCTTCATGATTGTTTATCCAAGTTGTTCTTCATCAATTGTGCTTCCGGCACGGTGCGGAATGGTTTGGCAGGGCTGCCTACCAAGATCATCTCTTCAGGGGCGTCTTTGGTAAGAACGGCACCAGCGGCAATGCAAGCGTCACCTGCCAGCTCCTTTCCGGGAAGGATGGTGGCGTTGGCGCCGATGCGTGCTCCGTCTTGCATGGTAATACCCTTGAAGTGTTTGAATCGTTCGGGATCGCGTCCCATATAGTTATCGTTGCTCGTTATCACGCCGGGAGCCACAAAGCAATAATCTCCCACTTCAGAGTAGGCGGTGATATAGCTATTGGTTTCAAACTTGTTGCGGCTGCCGATGGCTACAAAATTCTCTATTGCCACATTGCGACCGATGATGTTCAGATCGCCAATGGTCACGTTTTCGCGCAATGTTGCCAGATCCGCAATCAGGTTTCTTTCGCCGATAGTGCATTGGCAATAGATGACCACGTTGGCTCCAATCTGACAGTAGCTGCCAATCTGGGCAGGTTTCAGATCATCCGGCACTTTGAAGATGCTGCGCGGAGAGGAGAGCGGCTTTTTGCCTATCACGGTATTATCGTCTATCCTCACGGCGTCACCAATCACGCTGCCGGGATGGATCACCACATTGTTGCCAATCAAGCAACCATCGCCAATGACCACGTCATCCATTATCACGCAATTGATGCCTATATTCACGCTGTCTCCCAGCCGGGCACTTTTGGCTATAAATTGATTCACAAGGAACCTCCCCAAATGTTTATGCCATTTTTTTCTCGACAAGAATTCAGGCAAGGAAAAAATGAACCTAAGACGAAAAAAGGAGTAGAAAGATGACGAACGACCTCGACCGCTATGCTGCATTTTTGAGATTGGAGGGCAAATCCGCGCTCACCATTCAGGCTTATCGCAGCGATCTGGATCAGCTTTACAGCCACCTGGTGCATGATCTGGGAATACAGAATCCACACAGTGAACAGATAACCCCCATGCACATCCGCAGCTTTATGCGCAGCCTGCACGATAAAAACGACAGCAACCGCTCCATCTCCCGCAAAACGTCTGCGCTCAATTCCTTTTTTCTGTGGCTAAAACACAACGACCGCATCACCCACAACCCGATGGATAAAATAAAGCGCCCCAAATATAGTAACAAACTGCCCAACTTCTTTTCTGAAGAGGAGATCAGCCAGCTGCTGCGCATCCCTGATTTGGATAATAAGTTTGGCGTTCGCAACCGTGCCATGTTGGAGCTGCTTTATTCCTCCGGATTGCGTGCGGCAGAGCTGGCTTCCATCCGGATGCAGGATATGGACCTTAAAAAGGGGCTGATCAGGGTGACGGGCAAAGGGAATAAACAGCGCATCGTCCCTGTGGGCAAACACGCCTGTGCAGCCATCAGCGATTACCTGCCCATCCGGCAAAGCCTGCTAAGCCCCGATAGCAAGGATACCCTCTTTTTATCCAAAAGCGGCAAGGCGCTGGATAGCCGGCAGATCTATATCCTGTTGCAAAAGTATATCCGGCTGATAGCCAATCAGAAGGGCTATTCCCCCCACACTCTGCGCCACAGCTTTGCCACCCATCTTT
>JAAYQD010000395.1 GCA_012519465.1 Candidatus Cloacimonadota bacterium | reverse complement strand
TACCCGGCCAACCCTTGCAGATAGCCTGTATAATCCCTTAACAGCTGATAGTATGCTGCGTATTCATCACTGCTGAGGATGAGATTTGCCATCAATTCCGCTCCGCTGAGGGCGGTGCTGAGCAATTTGGGATTGGGGAACAGGCGTTCTGTGACCAAGCTGGCTTCATACAGCAGATACAGCTCTCCCCCAGAGGGTTCGTAGAGGGTGAGCTCATATTCATGAAGGGTTTGCAGCGGGGATTTGTTCTGGGCTTTGCGCCAGCATTTGGCGATGATGCTGATATTGCCCAGGCGGGGGCAAAAAGCCTTGATAATCAGACTGCTGTCGCTGTAGGGATGGCAGTTGAGGATGGTGGCGAGGTCTTTGATGCGCCCCTTCACAAGCCCATTTCCTCTCTCAATTGGCGCGGGGAGATTGGCTCCACAAAGGCGCCCTGATGTTGGGTGTAAGTGATAAATCCGGGAGCGCTGCGCCGGGGTTTGCGCAAAAAGCGTACCTGGGTGTAATCCACGGGCACGTTTGAGGAAAAGCGCGCCTTGGAAAACCATGCGGCAAGGCGGCAGCAGATGGTCTTCAGCTCTGGGGAAGGCTCGGTTTTGTGCAGGCATCTCAGCAGCACGTGGGCACCGCGGTAGATGCGGGCATGAAACCACCAGTCATGGGGCTTGCCCAGTTGGGTGCTGATAAAGTCGTTCTCGCTGGCTTTCCTGCCGATCACTATTTCAAAGCCATCCTCGATGCGGATGCGCAGCAGCTTGTCCATGATATTGGGGCGAAAGCTCTGGCTGGCGGAGGCTTTGTGGCTGGTGGGAATATAGTCCACCTCGCGTCCTGCCTCCAAATCCTTATGGATCTCTTGCAGGCGGGAGAGCTCCTCCTGGGTGGCGGCGATGTTTTGTTGAATTTGTTTAAAGCCGCTTTTCGCCTTTTTATAGCGTTTGAGGTACCAATCCATATTCTCTGTGGGGCTTAGCTGGCTCTGGAGGGGGATGGAGATTTGGGGCATGGCGGGGTCATAGTAATTCACGGCTTCCAGGCTGCTTTGCCCCTTCTGCAACTGGTGGAGGTTGTATTTTATCACCTCAGCATAGAGGCGATAGGTGTCGGCGTGGGCTGCGCTTTCCAGCTCTGCCTTTTGTTTGTCCAGTTTTTGGGATTGCTTGGCGATTGCCTTCTGCAATTGGGAAAGCTGCTGTTGGCGCTGGCGTCTGATGCCCTCGGCGATGAACACTTCTTCGTAATGGGCTTGCAAGAATGCGTTTATATCGGTAAAGCTCTGGGGCGGTGCGCCGTCTCCGCGTTTCAGCTCCCAGGGCGGTGGGATGGTGGTTTTATCCGGCGTCCAGCCTGTTTGGGGCGGCTGATACTCCAAACTGGGCAGTATCTGGCGGGCGGGGTTATCCGCCAGGCTGTATTTGTGCAGGGCATCAATCACGATTGGGCTATCATCCTGCATCTCACAGAGGATGAGATTGGGGCGCGGGGGGCTGAGCTCTGCTATCAATCTGTAAAGATGGGTCTCCTGATAGATATCCTTGTGCTGCAATTCTAAAGAGAGGATGCGATCCGAGCTGTCCAGCCACAGTTTTGTGATCTGGGCGTTGCGCAATTGGCTCCAGATTTCCACCTGCGGCAGATTGCGCTCTTGATGCAGATACACAAAGGCATCACGGGCATCTAGCACAAAGCGGAGTATCCGTCTGTCTTTAAAGACGATATCGATGTATCGCTCACCCTGGCGGATGGATTCAATTCTGGCATCCAGACCGGTGTGTGTCTGGCTCCAAATGTTTAATAAGGCGTAGTGCAATGTAATTCTCTCCAGATATTTTTAGCTTGACAGGAAAACCACTTATATTATTTGGTACAATAAATACAAAGTATTGTAAGGAGTCAAGCATGAAAGCGTTAACGTGGATAATTGCAGTTGTCTTAGCTATTCTGGCAATTCTGTTTGGAATCATGTGGATGAACGCTGCCAACAAGGTAAGCGCAGCGGAAAAGAAGGCCAGCGATGCTCAGAAACTATATGAAACCGCATCAAATACCCTAAATGAAGTTCAAACCAGTTTGGAGGCGTTGGACGTAGATCTTTTGGGCTCCATTGCCGGCACGGGAGAGATCCCCGGCAGCACCCCCGAAGAGCGCCGTAACCGCCTTATTACCAATATCACCAATATGCGCACACAGATTGAAACCGATAAAAAGAAAATCGCCGAGCTGGAACGCCAAGTTTCCCAAGTGAAAGGCCAGAGAGATGGATATCTCTCCACCCTCAACAGCCTCAGATCATCTGTGGCAGAAAAAGAGCGCATCCTGGCAGAGCTGGAAGGACGCCTCACCCAGCTGAATGCAGATCTCAGCAGTGAAAAACAAGCTGCACAAGCTGAAATCGCCAGACGCGAATCTCAAATCAAAGAAAAAGAAAACATCATCCAAACCCAAAGTCAGGACCTCAACCAAATCTATTACATCTATGGCACCCGCAAAGAGCTGATTGCCGCTGGCGTGATAGACCGCAAAGGTGGCATCCTTGGCTTGGGCAGAGTGAGCACCGTGACCAGCAAGATTATCACGGACAAGTTTAGCACCATGAACCTTCTGGATACAGACCAGATACTATTGCCAGCCGCTCCCAAGGGATACGCCGTGCTTTCCAACCATGTGGCAGCATCTTATTCCCTGATGAAAGAAGGCAATGGCTGGGCTTTGAAGGTAACAGATCCGGAAAGCTTCCGCAAACAGAAGTTCCTCGTATTGGAAAAGAAGTAAACGCACCCTTAGCTTGATTTTAAATCATAGAGCGCCGTCCTCTCCCGGATGGCGCTTTTCTTGTGTGGTGATATAAGAGGGATAATACCCTGAAGGCAGGATGGGGAAAGAGCTTGCCCCATGGCAAGAAGGTGGCGGAGAGTCAGGGATTCGAACCCTGGGTACCCGTAAGGATACAACGGTTTTCGAGACCGTCCCATTCAACCGCTCTGGCAACTCTCCGCGGCTATTGTCTTTTGGCTGCGAAAAACCCTTTGAGGAGGGCGGAACACTCCAGCTCCATCACCCCGCGGGTAACCACGGGATGGTGGTTAAAGTGTTTATCCGCCAATACGTTGTAGATGGAGCCCACCACTCCGGTCTTGGCATCGCGCGCGCCAAATACGAGGCGTCCCATCCGGCTGTGGATGATGATGCCGGCGCACATCAGGCAAGGCTCCAGGGTCACATACAGCGTGTAATCGTAGAGGTATTTTGCATCGGTGAGCATGATTTGGTCGATAATCAATTTCTCTGCATGAGCCAGCGGGTTTTGCCTCTGGCGCGTGCGGTTGTGATCACCCAAGATGAGAGTGCCATCTTTTACCAACACGGCACCCACGGGGATTTCATCCTCCGCCAATGCCTGTTGTGCCTCTTTGAGGGCCTCTTGCATCCAATACAAATCTTGCTCTTGCATGGCGTCAAGAAAGCGTATAGCCCTTTATTGTCAAGCCTCAATCCGGTGATCTGTGCTTTTTCGCTTGCCAAAATATGCACATCATTACAGCTTGGCATCATTAATATAAATAGAGGAATATGTGAAGAATCCAAAAGCGCTGCTCTTTCTGCTCTTACTCCTGATCATGGCTGTGCCCGGCCTGCATGCCTCCTCCATTGCCACCCGCACGGTGGATTGGCTGAAGGGTTATGGCCTCAGCCCCGCCTTTATCCTGCTCCTGATATCAATGTTGCCAGTCATCGAACTGCGCGGCTCCATCCCCGTGGGCATCCTGCTCTTTAATATGCCATGGCAAGAAGTGGTGCTAATCTCCATCATTGGCAATATGTTGCCCATCCCCTTCATCCTGCTTTTCATAGAGCAGGTGCTGCACTTTATCTCCCGTTGGAAGATAGGTAAAAGCTTCACCGCATGGCTGTATCGGCGTGCCCAGAACAAGGGGGACGTCATCAAACGCTTTGAAGCCATCGGCTTGATCATCTTCGTGGGTATTCCTCTGCCGGGAACAGGCGGCTGGACCGGCTCCTTTGCTGCCAAAATCTTCGGCATCCGCTTTTGGCAATCCATGCTCTATGTCTTTCTGGGAGTATTGGTTGCCGCTGCGATAGTAACCTCTTTGGTGCTTTCAGGAAAGATGGCAATGGGATGAAGTATATCAGGCCTTACCACATCTTTTGGCTGGTGGGAGAGAATTCTGGAGACCTGCACGCCAGCCTGGTGATGAAAAGCCTCAATGCCCAGATTCCAGACATCCGGCACACTGGCATCGGAGGAGCCCGCATGCAGGCTTTGGGCTTGAAGCCCCTCTACCCTTTCCACCGCTTTGCCGTGATGGGCTTTGTGGAGGTGCTGCGTCATCTCTTCTTCTTTTGGAAGGTGGAAGCGGGGATAAAAAGGCATCTGAAGCGGGAGCGGCCAGACCTGGTGATATTGGTGGATTATCCCGGCCTGAACCTTCGCATTGCCAATATTGCAGAGCACGAGCGGCTGCCCGTCCTCTACTTTATCTGCCCCCAGTTTTGGGCATGGAAGCACGAACGGGTGTTCAAGCTGAAACAACGCACAAACCACGTTGCCTGCATCCTCCCCTTTGAAAAGGAAATGCTGGATATCCACAATATCAACAGCAGTTACGTGGGCCATCCCATCAGTGAGGAGATTAAGATAGAGCTGGATAGGGATGCCTTTGCCCGCTTCTACAAGCTGGATCCTGCCAAACAGTGGCTGGGCTTCATGCCCGGCAGCCGCAACAGCGAAATCCAGAGGATGCTGCCCACCTTTTTGGAAGCAGCCGCCAAATTTGACCCCCAACGCTATGAATTCCTCTTCTCCAAAGCCCGCAGCGTAGATCACCAGCTCTACATGGATATCATCTCCTCGCACAAAGATGTAAGAGCTCACATCGTAGATGGTTACACCTACGAGATGATGAAATACAGCAGCTTTATGATCAGCACCTCCGGCACCGCCACCCTGGAGTGTGCCTACCTGGAAACCCCCGTCCTGATAGGCTATAAAGCAAACCCCATCTCCTATCTGATTGGCAGAAGACTGGTAAGGGTAAAGCGCATCGGCCTGCCCAATATCGTGTTGGATAAAGACGTGCTACCAGAGCTGGTGCAAAACGACCTTAACCCCCAGAGCATCTATGATACCGTTACCGCCATCCTGGGCGACCCGCAAAGGCTGGAAGACATCCGCAAGGAACTCTCCCTGCTACGTGGAATGCTCAGCACTCCCCGCCCTTCCGAGGAGATGCCCCGCCTGATAAGCAAAATGCTGAATATCGATGAATAAGCTCCTTCTTTGGCTGGAAGCCCGCCTGGGCGCACTCTTTATCAGAATCTACAGAAGGCTCCTGCGCTGGGAAATCGTCAACCGCAATCCCGATGACCAGCTTTGTATCTACTTTGCCTGGCACCGCAATATCCTCTATCTCACCATGCACCGCATCGGCAGCGGCATCGCCGTGATGGTATCGGATTCCAAGGATGGAGAGCTGATCGCCGGTCCCTTTCGCCAATTGGGCTACAACCCCGTGCGCGGCTCCACCAGCAAAAACGCCACCCGTGCCCTGAGAGAGATGATACAAATGGCAAAAAAGCACCAACTGGCGATCTCTCCGGACGGTCCCCGCGGCCCTGTGGAGAGCATCCAACCCGGTGTCTTTGAGATTGCCCTCTTGGCAAAAATCCCCATCATCGCCGCCGGAGTGACAGTCAAGCGGGAGTGGTGCCTCAATTCCTGGGATGGCTTTCGCATCCCCAAACCCTTCACCAAAGTGAGGGTGGAGTATTCAGACCCCTTTTATGTGACGGATAAAAGCCAGTTTCCCACGCTGGAAAAAGAGATAAGGGCATTCATTGAGGCGCGGGAAGGCATCAGGGCACCCCAAACAAAAACCCCCGGAGAGTGATCTGCCAGGGGTTGTTATTTCAAGCTATTTTAGTTTATTTGATTACCTTCAGCTCTTTGCCAACCTTCACAAAGGCGCTGATGGCGGTATCTATTTGCTCGTCTGTATGCGCTGCGGAAATCTGCACACGGATTCTGGCGGTGCCCATGGCAACCACGGGATAGGTGAAGCCAATCACGTAGATTCCTTCTTTGAGGAGCATATCAGCCATCTTCACTGCCAAGGGCTCGTCATATACCATCACGGGCACAATGGCGGTCTCCATCGGCTTCAGATCAAAGCCTGCCTCGCTCATTCCCTTGTGGAAGCGGGTGGTATTTGCCATCACCTTTTCACACAGGGCGCTGGAGGAGGAAAGCATCTCCATCACCTTGAGGACGCCGCCTGCAACTGCGGGAGCGAGCGTGTTTGAAAACAGGTAGGGACGTGATTTCTGGCGCAGAAACTGCACGATTTCCTTGCTGGCGGAGAGGCAGCCACCGGAGGCTCCACCCAGGGCTTTGCCAAAGGTGGTGGTGATGATATCCACTCTGCCTTGCACGCCGCAGTGTTCGTGGGAGCCCCTACCGGTTTTGCCAAGGTAACCAGTGGCGTGGGAATCATCCACCATCACGAGGGCATCGTATTTCTCTGCCAGGTCGCAAATCTGGGGCAAAAGGGCAATATCACCATCCATGGAGAAGACGCCGTCTGTCACAATCATTCTGTATTTGGCATCCTGGCTGTCTTTCAGCATCTCTTCCAGCTGTTCCATGTTGGAGTGTTTATAGCGGTAGCGTCTGGCTTTGCTGAGGCGCACTCCGTCGATGATGGAGGCGTGGTTCAGTTCGTCGGAAATGATGGCGCTGTCTTCGCCCAAGAGGGGTTCAAAGACGCCGCCGTTGGCATCAAAACAAGAGGAATAGAGGATGGTATCTTCCATTTCCAAAAACTTGGAAACAGCCTTTTCCAATTGGGTGTGCAGCTCTTGGGTGCCACAGATAAAGCGCACGCTGGAAAGGCCGTATCCCCATCTATCCATGGTTTCCTGGGATGCTTTTACCACTTCAGGATTGTTGGAAAGCCCCAAGTAGTTGTTGGCACAAAAATTGAGCACTTCTTGCCCGTCGGCGAGACCGATGGCAGGGCTTTGGGGAGTGGAAAGGATGCGTTCCGTCTTGTAAACACCGGCAGTCTTCATCTCTTCCATTTGTTTCTGCAGATCAGCATTGATGGATTTAGACATTTTTACCTCTTTTTTCAGTTATTTTTTCTTTCATATATCCAAATCCTACAAAGCGGTGCATTTGTCAATATAATTATCTGCCGGACAAGGTTATTTGAGGATTTGAGGTGCGCACACCGTATCCATCCCCTGCCGCTGAAACTCCCCAAGCCAATGCCATCACCAAACAGCCGTTTTATTGTCTCTGCCCTCTGGACTCTATCCTCTGCTCGCACAGCGAGATCCCTAAAGAGTCCACTGTTCACTGTGCCCTGTTCCCTGGGCGCTTCGCGCCCGTTAGCCTCCCTTGTACCACCCTTGTCTCACCCTTGCCGAGACAAAGGAGAGACAAAGGTGGTTAACAGGGAAGACCCAGCAGACAAACAGGGCGTGAGGGCGGATAATTCAAACTCTTGCTTGACAAAATCAAGGGTTTCAAATCAATGTAAAAGTTGGTGGAAAAACCCCACACACGGCGTAACATCGCCAATTTTATGAGGTTATAATGAAGATACTCATCACAGGTGGAGCCGGATTTATCGGTTCTCATTTGGCAGAATGCCTGCTTGGGGCAGGTCATAAGGTTCACGTGATAGACAATCTATCCACGGGCAGGCTGGATAATATCCAAAGCTTTAGAGATCACAAAAACTTTGGTTATACCATCGGCAGTATTTTGGACAGGGAACTCCTTGAATCGCTGATGGATAAAGTGGATCAGGTGTATCATCTGGCTGCTGCCGTGGGCGTGAAATACATCATCGAAAACCCCCTGCTTTCCCTCAAAACCAATATCGTGGGCACGGATAACATCCTGGAATTGGCAAATAAACACAAGGCTAAGGTGCTGATTACCTCCACTTCCGAGATCTATGGCAAAAGCGAAAACGTGCCTTTTAACGAGCTTGATGACAGGCTCCTGGGTCCCACCAGCATCAGCCGCTGGGGATATAGCTGCAGCAAGGCCATCGATGAATTTAT
>JAAYQD010000394.1 GCA_012519465.1 Candidatus Cloacimonadota bacterium | reverse complement strand
TAGAGCTTCCAAGCTCCTAAGGAGAAATGTATATGTTGCAACTGCACCAACGTTTTATCAAAACAGCACAAAAACACTCAGATAAGATTGCCGTGCATGACAAAGCCACAGGCAATGATTACACATATTCCAAAATGCTCATTGCCTCCCTCATACTCAAAGACCATATCAGCAAAATCAGGGGCAAATACGTAGGCATCATGCTGCCCACCTCCATGGGATGCATGTTGGGCGTAATCGGCACCCTGATGAGCGGCAAGATCCCCGTGATGATAAATTACTCTACCGGAGCCATAGAAAACTGTCACTATGCCCGTGATAAATGCTCTTTCAAAACCATCATCACCTCCAGTAAGCTCTTGGAAAAGCTGGATTTAAAGCCCATCGACCACATGATCATGGTGGAAGATATCCTGGCCCAGGTGACGATAGTATCCAAGATCAAGGCAGCCCTGCTCTCCAAACTCCCATATTTTGTGCTCAGCAAGCTGATGTATGGCGGCAAACCCTCGGATACCAGCGTGATCCTCTTTACCAGTGGCAGCGAAAAGGAGCCCAAAGCCGTGCAACTCTCCCAACGCAATATACTGCATAATGTGGATGCAGTGCCACGGATGGTGCATCTGGATCATAATGACGTCTTTATCTGCATTCTACCCTTCTTCCACGTCTTTGGGCTCACCACCAATTTCTGGATACCTGCCATTTTGGGCGGCACCATGATCACCTATCCCAATCCGCTAGATTACAAGACGGTTAGCGATCTGGTGCGCAAGTATAAGGTTACCTTTATGACTGCCACTCCCTCATTTTTCTATGGCTATTTACAAAAGTCCACCCCCGGAGATTTCTCCACCATCCGCTTTGCCATAGCTGGTGCGGACAAGCTGCCCATGAAGGTGTATGAAGGCTTTTTACAAAAACATAAAATCAAGATTTATGAGGGCTATGGCACCACCGAGACCTCACCCGTGATTTCCACAAACTACCCCGGTCAACACAAGCTGGGCTCCGTGGGCAAACCCATCCCCAACGTGTGGATGCGCATTACAGATATCAATACAGACAAGATCTTGGGTCCCAACAAGGAAGGGAAAATCCTTGTGAAGGGCGATCTCGTGATGGAAGGTTATTTGGGAGATTATGAAGAAACCACCCTCCGCATCCGCAATGGCTGGTATGATACCGGCGATATTGGTTTGATTGACGATGATGGCTACCTGTGGCATCGTGGCAGGCTGAAACGCTTTGCCAAAGTGGGTGGCGAGATGGTATCTTTGGCAAAAGTGGAAGAGGTTCTCAGCCAGCTATTGCCAGAAGACGTGATCTGCTGTGTGGTGGATATCCCCAATATGAAGAAGGGAGCAGACGTGGTGGCGGCTGTGGCAAATGGAGATTTTGACATGAAAGCGGTGCTCTCCAAACTCAAGAAAGAGCTTCCCTCCATCGCTATCCCCCGCAAATTCTACGTAATTGAAGATATTCCCATGATGGCAAGCGGCAAGGTCAATTTCAGGGAGGTGGAGCGCATCTGCCGCGAACGCAGCTTCAACGGCGAATGACACCCATTTATATCCAAGTATCCGATTTTGAACCGCAGTTAAGCCTGCATTTGAGCGCATTGGCAGAGATTGCCCCGCTTATCTGGCAACGAGGATGGGCGGAAGCCAATGCCGGCAACGTCTCCATCAGGCTTAGTGAAGTTGGAGACGTCCCCCACGAAGCCATCCATTATCTGGTTTCACGCACAGGAACACGCTATCGGCAATTTGCCAATGACCCCATGCAAAACATGATGATAATCCAGGTTCAAAATGGAGAGTGGCAAGCAGTGGATGAAGGCCTGAAACCCACCTCTGAATGGGATGCCCATCTGGCAATACATCAGCATCTGATCCATATCAAAAGCCCTGCCAAAGTGGTCTTGCATTCCCACCCCAATTCAGTTATCGCCATCTCTCATCATGATATCTGTCAGGATGTAGTAAGGCTCAATAAAGAGCTGGCGGAGATGCTGCCGGAATTGACACTCTATCTGCCCAAAGGCATAAGCATTTGCCCCCATCTGCCCCCTGGTTCTCAAGCTTTGGCAAGTGCCAGCGGTGCCTGCCTGCATGATTCCAACGCCATCATCTGGCTCAAACATGGTCTTTTATGTATGGGAGAGACCTTGGATCAGGCTTTTGACTTTATGGAAATCATCGATAAGGCTTGTGATATCTGGCTGCAACTTGCTCGCTCCTACCCCAAATAATGCATACTAAAAACACAGTGCTCCCTCTTTAGCCACCCTTGTCTCTCCCTTGTCTCAGCAAAGGAGAGACAAGGGTGGTACAAGAGAGGCTAACGGGCAAGCACTCTCAATTCACCCGCTTCCAGATTGTAAAAGTAAGCTTGATTCCCTCTTTGGTTTGGCTCTCTTTTTGGGAAAGTAGTGCCCACTGGCTTTTGTCGTATTCAGGAAAGTAGGTCTCGCCTTCAAATTCGGTATCTATAAAGGTGAGGTATAGATATTGACTGAGGGGTAGGCACTCCTTGAAAATCTGCGCTCCGCCTATCACAAATATCTTCTGTTCCGGTTCAGTTATCAATTGCTCTGCCAGGGTGATTGCAGAAGGCAGGTCCGGTATCACTGCCACGCCTTCTTCCACCTTCAAGTCCTTGTTACGGCTCAAAACCAGGTTGCTGCGCCCCGGCAGCTTTCCGCCAATGGATTCGTAGGTCTTGCGTCCCATCAAAATGGGATTGCCCATCGTGTTTTCCTTGAACCACCGCAAATCCTCCGGCAGATGCCAGGGCATGTGTCCCTTCGCCCCAATCAGGCCGTTACGGTCCATCGCAGCTATCAATGCCATGGGGATGTCATTCATATTTACCTGCCTCAAAAAAGCGATCGATGGTGGGAATGCCAGCCTGCCTCGCCCCATCTAACGTTCCCTCATAGATCAGAGCTCCTTCATCCAAAAAGATCACCCTATCCGCCACCCGATAAATGGATGCCAGCTCGTGGGTTACTATCACAATGCTCATATTCAGCTGCTTTTTAAGATCCAACAGCAGCTCGTCCAAAGATGCCGAGGTGAGCGGATCCAAACCTGCGGAGGGCTCGTCACAAAAGAGAATGGGAGGATCCATCACCATCGCCCTTGCCAAGCCGGCTCTTTTGCGCATGCCTCCGGAAAGCTCGGATGGTAGTAGATGAATGGCATGATGCAAGCCCACCAGATCCAATTTGACTCTGATAATCCTTTCGATAACACTGCGGCTAAGCCGGGTATGCTGTTCCAAAGGTATGGCAACGTTTTCCATTACTGAGATGGAGTTTAGCAGCGCTCCGCCCTGAAAGAGCATCCCCACCTTTCTCAATACAGCGTTAAAGCTGGTCTCATCCATTTGCAATACTTCTTCGCCCCAAAACTTTACGCTGCCCTTTACAGGCTCATGTAAACGCAACATATTCTTGAGCAAGGTGGTTTTGCCACAGCCACTGGGACCCAGGATTACCGTCACTTGTCCGGCAAAGATATCAAAGCTGATATCACTGAGGATACGCTTTTCCCCATAGCGGGCTTCCAGACCGCGAACGCTGATGATGGGTTCCATATTATTGATAATCATTATAGCAAATACAAAAGGCTAAACAAGGCATCTGCGATTACAATGGCGAAGATGGCGGCTACCACGGAGGCGGTGGTTGCCTTGCCCACTCCCTCTGCGCCACCACGCACTCTAAAGCCGTTATAG
>JAAYQD010000393.1 GCA_012519465.1 Candidatus Cloacimonadota bacterium | reverse complement strand
GATATCTGGCAATTCTCTGCCTTTTCTTGCTGCTCTTTTCCTGTGGAATTAGCGATCCAGATACCGCTGCAGAGCGGGATATCAGAGACCTGATCTATGAGCTGGGCAGAGATTTCAATTGGAACAATATCGATGGCATCATGGGCAAAATGCATCCGGAATACAGGCATAAAGGTATGTATCAGATGCAGCTTAGACAATTGTGGCTGGATCGTCTGGCACAGTATTCCCTCATGGAAACATCCATCAGCAGGGTGGAAATAAATGGGGATTATGCGATTGTATTTTTACAAGCCACTTTCAGCTCTCCCTCTGGCAGCCTTACTTTCATAGAACCGGAAGATAATGGGGATTATTCTTATTTTTATTATGATCGTGGCAAGTGGTGGATTTATGGAGATCAAGGCTGGATAAGTAAGTGAAAGGTAACATACTATGCCCGGTATCAAATATCATAATTATCAGACAGCAGCCATAGTGGAGCTGTTGTGTATCAATGAGTTGGCAGTGTTATCTCATCAATGTCAAGGTGTTGGTTTGAGATTTCACTTGACCAAAAATAGCTATCAGGTTTTTTAACATAAATTCGAAATTTGAGGATTATAGTGAAAAGAACTATTTTCATTGTGCTGCTATTGGTGCTGGGAACAAGTATCCTTGCCCAAACAGAATCCCCCTCCGCACCGGTGGGCGGGATATCGGCATACAGCTATGACGGAGCTCGTGCCGGAGTGGAAAAGCTGAAGATGAACGTCTATATATTGGGACAAATCTATAGGCCAGGCCTTTATGTGGTGCCAGACGATACAAACTTTATTACTCTTTTGGCATTGGCTGGAGGTCCCAAAGAGGACGCAAAACTAACCAAAATTCGCATCATCCGCCCCAAAGGCGAGGGCAACGAGCCGGAAATTCTATGGGTAAACCTGAAGAAATATATGGATACGGCCGATGAAAGCCTTTTGCCGGTAATGATGCCTGGAGACACGGTAATACTATCAGGAACAATCTTCTATGCCTTTAGCAAGGTGGTTGATTTCCTCTCCAAGGTGGCTATAGCCCTCAGTGTATATAATATAATAGTAAGACTTTAAGGACGGAGCTAAGATATGGAACAACAAAACCAATCCCCCACCCCTCAAGACGAAATCAGACTCTCTGATTATCTCCGTATCCTCCTCCAATACCGTTATTTGATTGTGTTGGTATTCGTGATTGTGGTATCCATCACCATCGTATATACAGGAAGGCAGCCCAGGATTTATTCGGCATCCAATCGCATCTTATTGGAAAGTAAAAGCAGCACCAGCGATATGATGTTTTTTGCCCCGGCTGGAACAGGCAAAACCGGTCTCAACAACCAGATTGAGCTGATCAAGAGCAAGCCAACGATGAGCGCAGCTTGGGAGATCATGAAAAAGTATCCCGAATGGGAGTCTTTTCCCATCGCTACCGGAGGCAACCCTGCAGGTAGATTGCGTGGGGTGAAGGTGGAATCCAAGCGTGATACCGATATCCTTTCCCTCAGTTTCGAATCCACCAGCCAAACAGAGGCAATGGCAGCCGTC
>JAAYQD010000392.1 GCA_012519465.1 Candidatus Cloacimonadota bacterium | reverse complement strand
GCCATCAGGTAGGGTCCATTTTCCACCAATGTTTCCGGCGTGTCTTGCAAACGGTCTCCTCGCCCTTTGGCAATCTGCGCCAAAGCAGTGTCATAAAAGGTATCCAAGAGCGCCTCGTATGTTTCCCTTTCGCTTTCGGTCATGCTGGATTCAGAGAACATATTGCCGGCGCTTTTGTATTTGTGACTTCTAAAATTGATCACTTCCACGCCCAGACTGTCCAACATCTCTCCGAGATAAGGACTGGTAACCGAAAAACCTCTCAGATCCAGGATTCCAGTTGGGTTCAGCATGATATTATCCGCTATGGCAGAGGCAAAGATATAGCCGCCATTACTGATATTATCGTAGTAACATTCCACCTTTTTGCCGGTGGCTTTAAACGCATAAAAAGCTCTCACCAGCTCTTCCATCAAAGAAAAGGAGGTGCCAAAGGATGGATTTACCAACACGATTCCCTCGATGCCCGGCTCTTCTGCCACTCTCTCCAGCTCGCGCACCAGATCTTCAATACTCCTGGTCTTGCCATCAAAGATCTTCACCGGACCCAGCTCATAAGAAGGAGCCTTATAGCTCACGATGCTCTTATCCAGCTTCATCTCATACCATTTTCTACCATTTAAGCCTAAGAAAGATTTGTAGTTATAATCGCCCAAACCAATGTGAGGGATAAAGATGGGATCGCCATCCTTGGTTTTGGAGATGATATTGGAGAGATTGGTCTTGCCAAAGCGCAAACCAAAATTGAGCATCAGGTTTTCAGAATCCAGATTGTAGGTGGCGCCCACCATCAAACCATCCAAAACCTGTGTCTTGACGCCAACCACCGCATCGCCTAACTTGTATTCCCGCAAAGTGGGATCATTGGCATCGATTTCCTTGCGATAGCCCATGTCTCCGCTCAGCTCCAGGCGATAGCCGTGTTGGGGCAAAAACCATTGCAAAGGACGCAGGCTGATGCCAGCCCGATATGCTGGAGGACCACTTTGAGGGTTATCCCACATAAACGCCATCGATGCAGAATTATGAGGACGCACGGTAGCTCCGCTGCGCCACCATCCCTTGCCAAAGGAAGAGTTTTGCCAGCTATAGCGGCTGCCCAAATAGATGTTTCTCAAAATGCCGTTGTTGCCCAAAGCAAAGCCACCGCTGAGGTTGTGATAGCTCGTGTTATTGCGGTTTTCATACACATAGCTTGATCCACCGGCATTCACAAACAAGATATGTTGTTTGATCCACCCGTCTTTATCCATTATCTGGGCAAAACCCAAATCAGAATTGTGTTGGGTGCCCAACAAAGCAGGGTTCACATAGGGGATGAATTGATCATCCACGCTGGCAAGCGGATATTGTAATAATTCAGGATTGAATGGGGCTGATTGTGCAGCCAAAGTGCAGGCAAACACGCCAAACAAGATCAGCCAAATAAAGGGCTTATAAGCTTTCATACTCTCTCCTCGGATGTATAATAAAAGTGTATATGTGCATCAATGAATGCTACTTTTTCCATGCTTTCAAGTTGTGACGAGAATGTCAATAGTTATTTTCTTTTGGCATTCCCCATTTTTAGATTTGCTTTACTTTCATTCGATGATGACCTCTCTATAATACATAGAGAGACGCCGGGTAAGTAATGATAACACCATTCACTGTAGCCATATAATAAACTGCATGGTATGCCGATACAAAAAGGGTACAACATTTGACAGGAGTCATATATCCGGATTTAGTTCAGTTAATTTGGATAGACAATCTGATCGAATAAGACTCAGAAATGAACCCTATCGGCGTATTTGGAGCGCATACTCTGTTTCCACACTTTCATCGGAAGTGTAGGACGACAACCACTGGGTCTATCTGATTGGTAATCACATCATGAAGGTCATCTGAAAAGGGTAACTTTTTTACTCAGGCATCGCTTACCATTAACCGACAAGTTGAGAACGTAAACACCATTTGAACACTGTCTGCCACTGGCATCCCTGCCATCCCAATAAGTAAACTGCTCACTTACCTTATCGGGATCAAGCGTGATGTTCATCACTTTCTGCCCCTTGATGTTGTAGATATCGATGCTTGCAGTTGCTACTCTTGGCTGAGAGTTATCCTGTTTTGTGGGCAAGACAACCTTAAGGTTCATGAAAGCCGAAAATGGATTGGGATAGGCAGATAACAGCCCCTTCTCTAAAGCCGGGGTCGTCGTATCATCGTTTGTCACCAAGGGCTCGGAACCGTATTCATAACAGACCATATCTATTCTTCCACCCCAGACCCGCCAATTACCAGCCAGGTCATAAGGAGGTAAGTTAAGCCCTGATGTATCGGGAGTTCCGGAATCAATGCAGGGAGAACCAGAAGAAAGGCTGTAATAGAGTGGATTGAGGATATCACCTATACCCTGAAAGAGAGGATTGCCTGTGATATTGGTGTCTGAGTAGTTAATGATGCTGTCTATCCATGGCCAGATGTCACTATAACCATTTCGGATCAAATTATTATTGAGGGTCAGTGTGGTGGGAATTCCCACGCCATCCATGTGATTGATGGTGATCTCTTTTGATCGGTTATTATAGAATATGCAGTTGGAGATCGTAACATCTCCGTTGACCATCAGCGCCTCACCATTGCCAGTATGTCCCGCAAAGGTGCAGTTGGTGATATTCATCAATGGAAAACCCTTACCATGAAAGATTACTCCTCGCACATTGCAGTTTATGTTTGCGAACAAACAGTTTCGAATACTATACTGAGGTTGAGAAGATTGATTATACATCCCAGCAAACTGAACAGCGTGGGTATCATCATCTGCCATTGCCAGATTAGTAAAAATCGTGTTTTCCAGTAGAAAATTCTCACCCAACAAAACCCATATAAGTGGACTTGCCCAAGTCTCATGACTTGAAAAAGTTGAAGCAGCATTTCGAAAAACTGAGTTCCGGATTACTCCTGTTATGTAGCCATCGCTATACATGAAACCCATGCTTTCTGTAGTAAAGTCCTCAATGATTAGCCCATCCCAAAGACAATTTGTGGCATAAGCAATGTGAATGATAGCAAACAAATCCGGAGTCAAATCATGCATCCGGAGGTTCTTCAGATGCAGTGATTCCTCATTAAAACCCCAGATTGCACAACTGTTGTTCGATCCGGAAGTGGTGATGGACAAGTCCTCCAGACTGGCGTGAGATTGATAGAAGCTGGTAAATACTTTTAAGGCATTATATGGAATATTTACATAGTCTGGGTCCATCTCTCCCACTATCTGAGTCTCTTCAATTCCAGCTCCTTTTACCTTTACCCAACTTTTCAAAGGAATTGGAAATACCTGCTGGTTGGCAGTTCGAGAATAGCTGCCCGGTAGGATGTGCACAGTATTTTGATTCAGGCTGTCTGAGGCAATCCTATAAACTGCAGTGCTGATGGTTTTGAGAGCCGTTGCTGGACTCAAACCGTCATTGGCATCGTCTCCGGTAGGGGAAACATATAGATCGCCAATTAATTCCTGATGGTGAGCAGTTTCTAGGTCTATCAATAGTTGGAACTCATTTCCGGAGGCTCTGAAAGGTGCTGCATAATAGCTTGTCGGGTTGGATACGCTGAACATCTCAAGGGGAATACTAAGATCGTTATTGATTGAGTGAGCTACGATATCCTGCCCGGCTCCTGCTCTATTATTGTATATGGAACAGCGGTTACCCGGATCAAAATTGACATTGACAGATCCTAGGTAACCATTAATGTAAATACCGCCTGCCATTATGTAAGCATAATTGTTGAATATCCGAACCCCACTCAGGGTCGCAGTACCCTTAAACAGATTGATGCCACCACCATAAAATGAAGCATTTCCATGTATTGCACAATTAGCAATAATTGAAGAACTATTCTGTCCTAATACGATTCCTGACTTGCTATTGGTTATAGAAATGCCTTGGATTCTGATGTTCTGTACATTTTGGTTGATTTTTATACCTGGCGCAATCAAGCTGCCGTCAATTATGGTTGATTCAATGAATGAGGGGTTACTAGATGCATATTCCATACTAATAATGGCGATATTGCTTACAGATACGTTAATATTCTCAATATACCTGCCAGGATAGACAAGAACAGTATCACCTGCTGACGATGCTGTAACAGCCGTTTGTATGCTCGTATATTGTCCCGCTCCGGTGATATCTACAATTCTGGTAACAGCATGTAGTCCAATGCTCATCATGAATAACAGCCAGGCGGTTATCCATCTATGTCTTTTCATAAATACTCCTATATGTGGGGAGGGCATTAGCCCTCCCCGATTCATTTGCTGTTACTTTAGCATTAGCATTTTTCGAACCAGACTTGTCTTGGGGGTTCTTAACCTATAGAAGTAAACGCCTGAAGAACATGCATTACCGGAATTATCCAAACCATTCCAGGTTGCTGTATGGCTGCCAACTTCGGCATTGCCATGGTACAGAGCCTTGACTAACTGTCCTTTAATATTGTAGATATCTAAAGATACCGTTCCTGGCTCCTCAATTGAATACTTAATTGATGTGGTTGGATTAAAGGGATTAGGGTAGTTCTGCTCGAGTCTAAGAACCGGAACGACCGTATTGCAAAGGTCAGCGTTTGATACCTTAATATTATATACAGGATACGCAGAATCACCGCCAATAATGCAGCTACTCAATTGGGTGTCGTTTATAGCAACACTCCTCATTTCCAGAGGCTGGCTTTTACTCTCATAGAAGAACACAAGTTCAACCAAACCAGAAGACAGGCTTTCACCGTCCTCCAGATAAGCGCAGATCTGCTCCAGGGAATCTGTTACGACTACCGCTCCTTTGCATATCCCGTCGAGCTTGAGACCCATCTCTTTCAGGTTAGACAAGTCAATAGCAGACAAGTCAATAAATACTGGGGTGTAATCTGCCTTTTCAACATATTCAAAAGCGGTCGGGACTGCTTTCTTTTTAGGATCAGTGGAGATTGTCGTGTTCCATTGGAATTCATGATTATTCACAGTAGTTATGATAACCATGTCGCCACAATTTATGGGAAGCATTTTCCCGCTAATCTTTCCTGTTCCACCATTGGGATCTCTATAGAGACACCAGTCCTTAGCTTTGATCATGGTAATATCGTTCCAGATAGATGATAATGCATCTGTAGCCCAAACACTTTCGGTATCGAAGTAACCAATCCAGTTTTCATAAGTCTGACCGCCATTGGAAGCACTACCATAAATCCAGAAAGGAGTGTTATTCGGTGTTAGGAAACCACTATGATGCAATTCAACAGTAGTGAGAGGTAAACTGCTGTTGGCATGAGATAGTAGTTTAATCTTATACCCTTGTGGACTTACGACATTATGTGTATCAATGTATTGTCCCCAGCCAGTGCCATCCCAATATATAAGGTTTTCTATCACTATATTACCGATACCATTACCGACAATGCGTATGCATGAGTTTGTGTTTATGGCTAATTCTAAGTTATTGACAGTAAACTGTCCATAGTCATTATTTGTAGAGTCGTAAAATTTATGTCTAACACCATTCCAGTATGGAGCAATATAATTCGTCCAAGCAGACTCCATCTGCCATTCAGTATGGCTCAGCCCTTGATAATATCCAAATGTTATATTAGAATCTATTCTTGCCCCAATCATTAGAGCTTTCGAAGCAAAGTTAGTAAGTGGGGGTGTTTGTTCGTAGGATATGGTTTTCTCTACAAAAATATCAACATTAGCATTCTGTATTGATGCACGCCCTATGATAATTTCTGGAGATAGATCTATATTGTCTTCAACTTCTCCATAAATTCCATTTGAGTTTTGGTCCCATTGAAAGTTGTTGTCAAAACAAGCATAGTACAAATCGGTTTGTACGTTGTACCCTGGTGTATGTGTTTCATAAGGAACATCTTGATAGCATATCCTGCTAGGTATAATGTCAGTGTTTCCCCCTAATAAAACCCATTGTGTGCCATAGTTTTCATAATAATCTTGAATACAGCATTTGATTCGCTCTTCAAGAGAAGTACCTAAAAATTGTGGATTATTCTGAATTGATTCTATGGTTACTATTTGTGTTTTGATCCCTTTTTGAGTTTTCCAGTCAGCTAAGGGTTGGTAATTGTCTACGAGTTCGTTACTTGTAATTATTAGATATTTGATGTCTGTCAGTTGAGGAGGTCTTGTTGTTTGCGTTTGTACGTCATTCGGATTTTCGACAATACTTCGTAGTATGTCTCCAAAAGAGCCATCATCCCATCGAGTCAAATTCCTATAATCAGATAGAGAATAACTGATTGATAATGTCATTCTGGATACAATCTGAAGTTGGTTGTCTAATGGATGATATATGAATGGGCTTACAATGAAGCAAAAAAAACGATAACTGCGCATATCTTGCGTTGACGCATATATGCAGTTATCACTTGGGAAATCAATCAGAGTGTAGTACTCAGGATTTGGTGGTGCATACTCGATGCTACCTGGGTTAGAATATGAAAGTTCATACTGTGCAGGGGCAATACTGATGTTGTTGAGTACGGTAGTTGGTCCACAAACCACTGAAACATCATCAAATGATGCTCCGTCAGGTACTGATACCATTATGATATGAGATGGCAAATTGGGCGAACCTGGGACATTTGCATAAACAACGTTTCGAATTCCATTATACTTAATCTGCGTCCCTTCTGAAGTTGCGACTAATTAAAAATCTCCTGCATTATAGGACAGATTTATTATCTTCTGATCTGCGTTAAGCCAACATAAAAAAGCTGTAACGAATAACGTGATAACCAGCAGTTTCTTGTTCATATTGAACCTCCATGATTGTATTCAAATTCGTATACACATGTAAAATAGAATTGGAGTCTTGTCAATAGTTATTTTCCTGGCATTCCCCCATTTTTTACGAGACAGCCTAAATGGTGGACAGGGTTTGCTACGCAGGCTCAGGGGACGGAGAACATGGCTACCCTCGGATAATATCAAAGATCTGGGCAGGAGTATCCACCAGAAAGTCAGGATTGTGTTTCTGCAGATGAGCCCTGGGATGCAAGCCCCAGGTTACGCAGATGATGCGGATTCCACAGGCGCGGGCAGCTTCGATATCCCTCGTTTCATCGCCTATATAATAGAGGTTGCTTTTATCCAGTTTGTGTTTGCGAATCAAGCGTGTTAGGCTACGTTTCTTGGCAAGGATGCCGTCCGTTCCCTCCACCCAATCAAAGTTTTTTAGCCCATGCTGTTCCAAAAAGTAGTTCAGATTTTCATCGCGGTTGGAGCTAAGCAGGGCATAGCTGATGCCAGCCTCATCCAACCCGGCAAAAAGCTCTTTGATGCCGGGATAAGGATCCAGATCATGCACTATTTTGCGATATTCACTCAAGATCTTTGGCATAGCCCTCGCAATCTGAAACTTGGATATCTTGAGGCGTTTGATGATATCCGGTATCCTCATGGTGCGCAGCTCTTCAAATTCTTCCCATGAAACAGTGTCTTTCCCAAAACTGGGCGCCATCTCGTTTAACATCTTAAAAAAAGGCTTCACGGAATCGGCTATCGTGCCATCAAAATCAAAGAGCAAATACGGCTTCATGGTTTTTCTCCGATTTTATTTTGAGTGATGAGGAGTAATTGATAGGCATCATTGCGTTTAAGCCCATATATATCTTGCAATACTTTAAGAATACTGCGCTGGTTTAGCCCCTCAGTCACAAGCATTTTACAGGTGTTTTGCGCCTTTTCCAAGTCGATACCATCCTGTGGTGGGGCAGAATCTATCACCAACACAAATTCTCCCTTGAGGGTGACTTTACCTTCCTCTGAGAGCTCTTGCAAATCCCCATAAATCAACTCTTCATACATTTTGGTAAGTTCCCGGGCAATGCAGATTTGGCGTGAACCCATCTTTTCATACAGCTCTTTCAACAGCTTGGGCAGACGCAAAGGGGATTCGTAAACCACTACGGGGCAAAAGCTTTCTTTGATGCGCTTGATTGCCTGGTCACGTTCTTTGCCCTGACGTGGCAAAAAGCCCAGAAAGAGGAAGGGACCCTTGTTTAATCCACTGGCAGTAAGCGCCGGCAAGAGGGCGGAGGCACCGGGCAAAGCCACCACATCGATGCCTTTGGATACAGCCTTGTGCACCAAGTCCATGGCTGGATCCGAAATCCCCGGTGTTCCAGCATCGGAGATTACGGCTAAATCTTGCCCGCTTTCCAGATGAGAGAATAGATTGTCTTCGCGGGAGCGTTCGTTAAACTTATGAAAACTAATCAGTTTGGGAGGGGGGATTTCATAGCGGGAGAGTAAAAATCCGGCATTGCGGGTGTCTTCTGCAGCGATGAGGGGAACGCTTTTTAATACCTCCAATGCACGCAAGGTGATATCGCCCAAATTGCCTATTGGCACTGGAACAAGGTATATCTTGCCCTTGGCTGGCATATCATGCTTTTCCTTCACGTCTCCTCCCATATCTCTATTATAAAACATACGCCATAATACAAAATGCGCAACCTCGGAAGGCTGCGCATTATGCTTGGTGCAGAAGGCGGGACTCGAACCCGCACACCCGT
>JAAYQD010000391.1 GCA_012519465.1 Candidatus Cloacimonadota bacterium | reverse complement strand
GATGTTTCGCAATTTCGACGAAATGAAGGAATATGTGAAAGGCAGACGGCGGGGACGCGTGGTCATAGCTGCTGCTCAGACAGATAGCGTTTTGGACGCAGCCATTTTGGCAGCTGAAGAGGATTTGGCAGATTGCATCCTGGTGGGCAATGCTGTGGAAATACGTGAGCTTTTACAGAAGATGGCGCCCCAAATGGTATCATCCTTTGAAATTGTGGATACCGGCACAGACTTGGTGAAAGCTGCTCAAACCAGCGTGGCTTTGGTTCGTGAAGGCAAAGCGGATATCATCCTGAAGGGCAAAACAGATACCTCCGTGCTGTTGAGAGCTGTATTGGACAAAGAGAAAGGCCTGCGTATGAGCGAGGTTATTTCCGACGTTTTGGCGTATGAACATCCAGATGGCATCAGGCTGATGAGCGATGGCGGAATCAATATCGCCCCTGATCTCAATGAAAAGATTGCCATCCTCAAAAACAGTGTGCAGGTGGCGCATGCCATGGGCAATTCCAATCCCAAGGTGGCGATACTTTCCGCCGTGGAAGCCGTAAACCCCAAAATGCCCTCCACCTTGGATGCTGCCATCATCAGCAAGATGAACCGCAGTGGCCAGATCAAGGGCTGTCGTGTGGAAGGTCCCTTGGCGTTTGATAATGCAGTAGATCTCGCTGCCGCCAAAATCAAGAATATCACCGGCGACGTGGCAGGCCAGGCAGACATCCTGATTGTGCCCAATATCGAAGCTGGCAACATCTTTGGCAAGACCCTCACCTATTATTGCCACTATCGGGTGGCACACGTGGTGATGGGCACCAGAGCCCCAATCCTCATCCCCTCCAGAGCCGACGACGGCGAAACCAAGATGCTCTGCATGGTGATGGGCCTCGCATCCATGACTGTTTAGATGAATCTCACCCTCATCCAGTTTGGCAAAACCAAGGATCGCTGGCTGCAAGAGGGGATAAACGAGTATCTGAAGAGGTTGAGCCCATATCACAAGATTAGCATCCTGGAACTGCCTGACGCCTCGCTGAAAGCCAATCAGGATGAGGAAGCCGTCCGCAGCAAAGAAGCGGCATCTGCGATACGCCATATTCAACCCCAGGATAGCCTCATCCTCTTGGATGAAGCGGGAGAATTGAAAAGCTCTTTGCAATTTAGCCAGTTTCTGAGTAATTTATCATCAAGCAAGCGGTTAGTCTTTTTGATTGGTGGCGTGTTTGGCGTTCACGCGGAGCTGAAAGCCAGAGCAACGCATATCATCAGCCTTTCACCCCTCACCTTCACCCACCGCATGGCAAGGTTGATACTAATCGAACAGATTTACAGGGCTACTATGATAGCCCAAAACCGCAGCTATCACATCTAAACATTGGAAATACACATGACTAATACATTATTACAGCCGGATACACAGACGATTCTCCACGCCCTCGTGGTTTTGGCACAGGGGATGGCGGGAGTGTTTGTTTTTATGGGTTTATTCTACCTTCTGATTGCGGCTCTTACTGCCGTTTTTAAGCCGAAAATACAGCCATGAAACGCACTGTCTCCACGCTAATCATCCTCGCCTTTGCCTTGGGCGCCTTCGCTCATATCCAAGTGCAAAGCACCATTGGCAATCAAATCAATATTGCCTTCCAGCTCAATGATTACAATATTGCCACCGAAAACGGCTTTGCCACCATCAAGATAGACGGCATGGAACACCCCATGCAAAGCGGAGCAGCCCTGTTGCCCTTTATGGAGCTGAAGGTGGGCCTGCCCCTATCAGGCAATATCAGCTGGAATATCCAAAACAAGAGCGAAGAGCAGATCACGCTACCCCAGCGCCTGCTGCCCGTGCCCACCATGTGGGAAGAAGAGGGAATGTCTCGCATGTCATACATCATCGATGATGAATTGTACAGCCAGATGCCCTCAGACTATGCCACTGTGATGGAACCTGATGCATTTCGTGGTCTGCGCTATGTTTCCTTGCGCATCCATCCCTTTATCTATGATGGGCAAAATGGGCTCACAATCCTCAGAAATGCCACCTTCAATATCCAGATCGAAGGTGATATCCACTACCGGGGACAGCCGGAACCAGATGAACTGAGCGAACTGATGCTCTCCCAATTTATCAACCCCCAGCAGGCAAGAAGCTGGCAAAGCCACAGCCGCCAGACAATCAACCATGCCCCGTTTGCAGCTGCAGATTATTGGCTGCGCATAGAGACGGATAAAAAGGGACTGCACAAGCTAAGCCATCAACAGCTCAATGCCCTCCCGCTGGCGGATATCGATCCCCGCACCTTCAGGCTTTTTGGCACTGGTGGCGATCTTTTGTCTTATACAGTGCAAAATCCGGGACCCGTTTTTCAAGAAATAGATATCTGGGTGCAGGGAGAGGAAGACGGGCATTTCGATAGCGGAGATGCCATCATCTTCTATGCTGAGACGCGTGATGAGGTAAACAAAAACCGTGAGTTGATCGGGCCAGCCACCGCTTTGAACCCTTACTCCAAAAACAACGTCTATTGGCTCACCTTTGGCGGAGATTTCAGCAGTCCTCCAGGCCGCATCCAAGATTTGACCACTCCCGCCACCTGGCAAAATACCATTACCTCCCAAAGCCTAAATGTCCGTATCGAAGAAGAAAACCACCGCCGCGAACAATGGGGCTCTGAATGGTATATGAGCAAACTATTTGGCAATACCACTGCCGATTATCAATATCCAATCCGCTTGGATAATCCCGATAATACCAAGGATATCACCCTCACCATCAGGCTGCGTCAGGAAATAGGCAGATCTGATCTCTGGCATAGCATCCACGTCTTTGTAAACGATGTGGAAATAGCCCCTCCCAGCGGCTCCACCAGCTTCCGTTGGCTGGGCTCGGATACCTATATCTTCCAGCGTAAAAGCGATAGCTTTGTGCATGGGGATAATACGATCCGCATCCGCGTGAACCGCACCGGGCCAGACAACCTGCTTTTGGATTATATCTCTGTGGATTACACCCAAACCCTGCGCCTGCCAGATGAACAATATCTGATCCAACCACCATATATAGCCGGTTCTCAAGATTTGCGCATAAACATCGATGGCAGCCTTGGCAACAAAGAGATATATCGCCTGGATGGCTTTACAGGGCTCAACCGCGTGCAGCCGCAAACCGAAGCCCAGTCCTTTTGGTTTGCCGCCTCCACCCGCTCAAATTCCCGCTATATCATTGCCGAAAGCAGACATTTGCACAGCCCTGCCTCAGTCAGCCTGGCAAACCCCACTGATCTCACCCTGGATAATAGACAGCTGGATCACATCATCATCGCCCCTCAAGAGTATATCACTCAAGCCCAAAGCCTGGCATCGATGTATGAAGATTTTTACAGCCTCAGCGTGAAAGTGGTGGATCAAGCCGTTATCATCAATCAATTCAACGGTGGTCACCCCGATCCCGTGGCTCTCCGCCAATACCTGCGCCACGTGTATTACCACCACCAGGCTCCCAGACTAAAGGGAGTCACCCTCATCGGTTTGGGCACCTTCGATTGGCGCAACCACTCCCGCCAATCCACGCCCAAAAACAAGCTCATGGCTTTCCAGATCGGTGAAACCACCTCAGACGACTTTTTTGCCATGATGAGCTCCAGTTCCTACCCCGAATTGGTGATTGGCAGATATCCCGTGCGCACTGCCAGCGAGCTGGATAATATGCTCTCAAACTACCGCAATTACGTGCAAAATCCACAGGGCGGATGGTGGAGGAACTCAATGGTCTTCTTGGGCGACGACCTCTACAACGGCAGCCAGACAGATTATGAAACGATACACACCCAGCAGGCTGAATCTGCCGCCAATTCCGTAAATCCCAGCATTCACACCGATAGAATCTTTGCCTGGGAATATGAATATGACGAATACCAAAACAAGCCCGGCGCACGCGACGATATGGTGGCTGCCATCAATGATGGACGCTTGGTGTGGTATTATGTGGGACACGGCAATGCTGATTCCATCGGCTCTGAAGACTACTTCAACGGCGCCACCGATATGGGGCGCTTCAACAACCCCGATCGCCTCCCCTTCTTTATGGTTCCCTCCTGCAAGGTCTCCCAATTTGACCACTGGGGCTTTGATAGCCTGGGGCAAAAAGTGGTGATGCTAAATAACCTGGGCGCCATCGCTTCCTTGGGCGCCACCCGCATGAGCAATGCCTACAGCAACCACGATCTTATGCTGAAAGTCTTGGATAACCTTGCCAACAAGCGCAACTACCTGGGATACAGCATCATGGCTGGCAAGCTTGGCACCACCGCCTTGTCAAACAACTCCTATTATGTGCTCTTGGGAGATCCCACCCTCAGGGTGATTCCACCAGAGCGCGATAGCCTGCTCCACATCACCTCCCCGGAAGGAAATCCCACCCTGCAATCACGTCAGTTGGTAAATTACCAGGGTTCCCTGGCATCCTACACGGGCTCTGCCACTGCCGAGACCAGAGTGCTGGATAGCCGCACCTTTTACAATCTGGATATGACCACGCGCGTCTCCCAGCCGGGCAAGACCATCTTCCGTGGAGACGTGAGCACCCTCGGCGGAGATTATGAAGCCGCCTTCATCGTGCCCGATGATATCACCAACGGAGAGACAGGCACCATCGTCACCTATATTTGGGACGAGCAGGCAAAGCGGGATTACATCAACTATCTGTATCCGGTTGCCACCAGCGATCAGGCTGTTGCCGCTGAGAACCTCGCCCCGCCAGAGATCGAACTCTTCTTGGGTAGCTTCGACTATCGTGAGGGCGACACCGTGCCCACCAAAACCACCCTGCTTGCCCGTATCAGTGACGATAACGGCATCAATATCACCGGCAGCCCCGGCCATAATATCCTCTTGGTTTTGGATAATTCCATCCAGCCCATCTCCGTCACCCAATACTTTAGCTACCAGCAGGATTCACACACCACCGGCATCCTGCGCTATCCGCTCAACAACCTTTCAGAAGGTCCACACAGCGTACAGCTGATTGCCTTCGACAATTTTAACCTTCCCGCCGTTGCCAGCACTTCTTTTATGGCAAAAAAGAGCAGCGGACTCAGTATAGATCGCCTGCTCATCTACCCCAACCCCATGCAGGACGAAGCCCATTTTACCTTCATCCTTTCTCGGGATAGCCAGCTTGATATCGGCATCTACACCGTTTCCGGCAAGCGTATCCGCCATATCAAAACCAATGGACGCCAAGGCTTTAACCAAATCCCCTGGGATGGCAAAGACCACAATGGCCATCGCCTGGCAAATAACACCTATTTCCTCAAAATAAAAGCCACCAGCGGCTCCCAAAGCGTGGAAGCCCGCGAGCGCATCGTGATATACAAGTAGGATATTTATGCAAATCTATAACACAGCCACTCACCGCAAAGAAGAATTCATCCCCATCACCCCCGGTCAGGTAAAGCTCTATGCCTGCGGCCCCACCGTTTACGATTATTTCCACATCGGCAATGCCCGCGCCTTCCTCTTTTTTGATGTGGTGCGCCGCTATCTGGAATACCGCGGCTATGACGTCACCTACGTGCAAAACATTACCGATATTGATGATAAGATCATCGCCCGCAGCCTGGAAGAAGGCATCCCTTTCGATGAATTTGCCGCCAAATACAGCCGTGCCTTTTTGGAAGATGCCGCCGCTTTGGGCATCAAGCCTCCCCATCATCAACCCCGTGCCACCGAGGTGATGCCCGCCATCATCGAGCTCATTTCCCAGCTGGTGGAGCTGGGCTATGCCTATGAAGCAGAGGGAGATGTATATTTTGACACCGCCCGCCTGCCGGAATATGGCAGCCTCAGCGGCAAACGCATTGAAGATCAAAAAGCCGGCGCCCGTGTGGCAGAAAACACACTCAAGCGCAACCCCTCAGATTTTACCCTGTGGAAAAACAGCAAACCCGGAGAACCCGTCTGGGAAAGCCCCTGGGGATTGGGACGCCCCGGCTGGCACAGCGAATGTGTGGTGATGAGCCAAAGCATTTTGGGACAAACCTTTGACATCCATGGCGGAGGGGTGGACTTGGTATTCCCCCACCATGAAAACGAACAAGCCCAAGCCTATGCCATCTCCGGCAAGCCCCTGGCAAATTACTGGCTGCACAACGGCTTTTTGAATATCGAAGGCGAAAAGATGAGCAAAAGCCTGGATAACTTCTTTACTGCCAGAGATATCCTCACCCAACACAGCGCCGAGGCAATCCGCTTTTTCTTCCTCTCCAAACACTATCGCAGCCCCATCGATTTCAACCGCGAGATTATCGCCGAATCCGAGCGCGCAATTGATAACTTTCGTAACAGCCTCAGCGATATAGATTATCTCAACCTCCCCGCCGATGAAGGCTATCTGCAGGAGCTGGAAAGCTTTGAATCCGAATTCATCCGCGCCATGGATGATGATTTTAACAGCGCCAAAGCCATAGCCGTATTGTTTGATCTCAATAGCCGCATCCGCAATCAAGGCCTGGAGCTATCCCAAAGGCAAAACGCAGCCCGCATGCTGGTGCGTCTGGGCTCTGTATTGGGCTTTTTCCAAAACCTGGCTGCCGAGCTCTCCTCCAGCCTTCCTGATCTCAGCATCCAGCTCATCGAGCTGCTCATCGCCTATCGCGATCAAGCCAGAGCAGATAAAAACTGGGCTCTATCTGATAAAATCAGAGACGACCTTGCCGCGCTGGGCATCACCCTCAAGGATACCCCCACCGGCTGTGTGTGGAGCCATAAGGAGTAATAATGCGCAAAAATAAAACCTTACTGATCACCATCTTGATAATAATCATCCTGATTGCCGCCGGCATAGGCATCTGGCAGATATTTAAGGGACCCCGGCTCAACCACCCGGAAAGCATTGCCTTCGACGCCGAAAGCGGGAAGTTCCTCATTTCCAACGTGGGCAATGGCAGCATCCTGGCGATGGATGATAATGGCAAGCTGGAAGTGATTATCGATAAAGGCCTGGATAAACCCCGCGGCATCATAATGCTGAAAAAGACCCTGTGGGTAACCGATGATACGAAGATCCACGCCATCGATGTGGCAGCCAAAAGAATCAAGACCACCATCCCCATCCCCCAGGCGAAGATGCTCAATGATATCGAAGCGGACGAGCTGGGCATACTGTATATCAGCGATACCAAGGCAAATTGCCTGTGGATTGTGGATCCCTTTGATAGACAGTTTGAATCCGTATCGCACCAGCTTTTGCAACAGCCCAACGGCATCTATTTTGATAAGCCGCGCCAGCAAATGCTGATCGTGAGCATGGGCGAAAGACAGCCTATCGTGGCTTTCAATACCAAAACCCGGGAATTTGATGTCTTCAAAGATACCTTGTATTCAGGTTTGGATGGCATACAGGCAGATGATCCGGGGCGCATTTTCTTCAGCTCTTGGGAGCAAAAGGCAATCATCATGATACCCCAAACCCAAAATAGATTCATCCATTTCCATGCAGATTTGGAATCCCCCGCAGACATCTATTGGCACGAACCCACAAACGAGCTCATCGTGCCGCTGATGAAAAAGAACCAGATTATCCGTCTGCCCCTGGATGAATGATTCATATCATCCAAAGTCGCTCTTAGCCTTTTATATCCGTCCTTAATGCAGATATTTTAAGCCTGCACCAAAGGAATGCTTGGTCTCCTTCAGCCAATTCACCTGGCCATCACCGTCTTTATCCTTATAGGTTTCCGCATATTTGGCGATGAAATACCAGCGTTTGCCCAATCTAAAGGTCATCGCCAGGTTTGCCTTGGTGCCGGGATCATAAAACTTCCTGATGGAAAGCCGTTCCTGTTTGGTGCGGCTGTATCCCAGGGAAAAGTTTTCCAGCCTGCCCCACTGCGTGTCCACCCACAGCTTCAGCCACAGAGACTTCCCGTTTTTATAGTCTTCACCGATGATATTTTGCCATTTCACGGAGGTTTTCACCCGTCTTTTCACGTTTAATTCCACCTCACCATTGATGCCGTTTGCCGGTCCCAGCCCTTTCACGAATCTCTTTTTGGTCATAAATTCATCCCGCTCATAATCGT
>JAAYQD010000390.1 GCA_012519465.1 Candidatus Cloacimonadota bacterium | reverse complement strand
CGCCACCCTGCAGGATATCTTTGCCGGCTTCAAACGAGATCATGACGATCTGAACGAGCTGCCCAACAAGGTTGCCATCCAGCTCAACGACACCCATCCCGCCATCGCCATCCCGGAGATGCTGCGCATCCTGATCGATGAAGAGAGGCTGAGCTGGGAAAGCGCCTGGGAGATCACCAAAAAGGTGTTTTCCTACACCAATCACACCATCCTGCCGGAAGCCCTGGAAAAGTGGAGTCTGCCCCTCTTTGAAGAGCTTTTGCCACGCCATCTGATGCTGATATATCAGATCAATAACCACGTGATGGGTGAAATCAGCCGTCTCTATCCGGGCAATATCATCAGGATGCGCAATATGTCCATCATCGAAGAAGGACCGGAAAAGAGCCTGCGCATGGCACAGCTCTGCATGCACGGTTCACACACGGTGAATGGTGTGGCGGCGCTGCATTCACGCATCATCAAAGAGCGTATCTTCCCGGATTTTTATCAGATGCGACCGGAGATGTTTCAGAATAAAACAAACGGCATCACCCCGCGCCTGTGGCTGAGGGCATGCAATCCCCTGCTTTCCAGCCTCATCACGGAGCATATCGGCGATAGCTGGATCCGCAATCTGGAGCATATTCAGGGCATCGAACAGTACGCGGAGGATGCGGATTTCCAGGATGGAATTTTGGAAGCGAAAGCCATCAACAAGCGCAATCTGGCACGCCTCATCTATCGCACTACCGGCGTGAGGGTGGTTCACAATGCCATCTTTGATGTGCAAATCAAGCGTCTGCACGAGTATAAACGCCAGCTGTTGAATGTGTTGGGCACCCTTGCCCGCTATTGGCGCATCAAGGAGAATCCTACCGCGGATTATGTGCCCAGAGTGGTGATCTTTGCCGGCAAAGCGGCTCCGGGATACTTCGTTGCCAAACGCCTCATCAAGCTGATCAATTGCATTGGCGATGTCATCAACAAGGATCCTGACGTGAAAGACCGCCTGAAGGTGATCTTTTTGCCCAATTATAACGTCTCTTTGGCAGAGAAAATCATCCCTGCGGCGGATTTGTCACAACAAATCTCCACAGCCGGCTTTGAGGCCAGCGGAACGGGGAATATGAAGTTTGCCCTCAATGGCGCACTCACCATCGGCACCCTGGATGGCGCCACGGTGGAGATGGCAGAGGAAATAGGCGAGGAAAATATGTTTATCTTTGGTCTCACGGCAGAAGAGGTGAGCGCTCTGAAACAAAGCGGCTACGATCCCTGGCAGTATTACAGCCAGGATGCTCAGATCAGACAGGTGATAGACAGCATCAGGGGCAATCTGTTTTGTCCAGACGAGCCGGGCGTGTTTCATCCCATCACCGAAACGCTGTTGGAGCATGGCGATCAATACCTGCAATTGGCTGATTTTCAAAGCTATCTGCAAGCCAATGACCTCGCCGATGAATTGTACAGGCAACCCCGCGCCTGGGCACATAAAGCCATCCTCAATATAGCCCGGTGTCACAAGTTTTCAGCAGACCGCGCCGTGCGTGAATACGCTGAAGAGATATGGAATATAACGCCCTTGCAGGTGTCTTTGCACTAAGGCGCCGCTGTGGCATTTTGCTGATTATCGCCTGGCTGGCTCTGCCTTTATGCGGCAAGGTGGTGATAAACGAGATATATTACGATCATCCCGGTGTGGATACTGGCTTTGAATGGATAGAGCTGTATAACGCCGGCAGCAGTGACGTGAATCTGGAGGGCGCCAGCATCCAAAAGATGGGAGCGGAGTGTGTGACGGTTTTCACCCTACCGCGCTATCTCCTGCGCGCCGGGAGGTATCTGGTGATAGGAGAATCCCAGGTGCCCAATGCCCATTTTTATGCCTCTCTTGCCTTCTATAATGGAGGCAGTGGCACCAACGGGGTGCGCTTGGTTTTCCCTGATGAATCCAATACCGACACCGTTCTCTATAGCTCTCCCAACAATAATAACCTGCATGATGATAGCGGAACGGTAGCCAGCTCTTTTGCCCTCAATGTGACACCGGGGCAATCCCTGGCAAGGAAGGCAAACGGGTGGGATACAGATATATGTGGAGTGGATTGGATTGCGGAAGAGGCTCCCACACCCAATCTCCCCAATCCCCTGCGGCTGGATTATGGCGTCTTTGAGCCGCTG
>JAAYQD010000389.1 GCA_012519465.1 Candidatus Cloacimonadota bacterium | reverse complement strand
TGCAGGCTCGCCAAAGGCAGATTCAAACTCGATGGTGGTGCTGGGATTGAAGGGGTTGGGATAGTTGCCCTTCAGATGTGTGCGAGGCATATCGGTGAGGTTGTCATCGTTCGCCACAGGTCCCCAATCTGACAGGGCGCGAGCCGTAAACTGTGCAGTTTGGTTGAATTGTCCCACCAATCCCACCACGCTGAAATTGCCCGTGGGAATGGGCTGGCCGATATAATCCACATCATAGAAACCGGTTCTAAATACGATGGTGCCGCTATTGTCTTCCAGGGTATAGTTTTGCCCAGTGGCAAAGTCTCCGGAAGCGTTCACAAAGTGAGCGTTGTCAAACCTCACCAAGCGGCATTGGTAAAACTCGTTGTTTTGGTTGATATCAGAGATACTTACCACCGGCACATACACGCTGTTGCCTGTGGAGGCGGGAGGACCGGGATTGAACACGGGGGTAAGCTGCAACAGGCCTGCATAGCGGGCGATGGTGCCGGTAAGCCCCACGATGGCATCACCGATTTCATAATTGGTGGTGATGGCAGAATTGGGATCGTCTATCAACACGCCGGATTGGTTGTCTTGCACGTATTTTTGCTTTCTCAGGTTTTGCTTGAAGGTCACAATCACAGGTTCTTCAATGCGATACACCGTGCCGTCGCCTTCGATCTGCTCACGCAGTTGGCTGATGTTTGCCACGCTCACGGCAAAGAGATATTCTGCTGTTGCCACATAGCTGGGATCGTGTTCCGGGGCATAGGCGATTGCCTTGATGGTGACGCTGCTGCTTACCGGGATGGGATTGCTATACACGGCAGAGGCATCGTTGGGAGTGCTGCCATCAGTGGTATAACGAATGGTGGCTCCAGGGGTTCCGGAGGTGATGCTTACAGTGATTGCCTGGGTGTAAACGCCGCCGGCTGGGTCAAATACAGGAGACAAAGCCTGCTGTCCACTGCCAGGATTGAAGTTATGGCTGCCCAAGTCTGCAAAGTAGTTTTGAGGATGCACAATCCATTCTGAATTATCGATATTGGTGCCTGCTCCGGTTATCCAGTCTGTGGTTCCTTGGGTGATGGTGGGTTTGCGAATCAGAGTGTGTTCGCTGGTGGCACCTTCCACGCCTGCCACAGGCCATCCGGGGAGGCCGGGATCGGTTTGATACACGCCGATGATATCGATCAGAGTATCTCCCTGAAAGAGCCCCACACAGTCGTTTCCATTATAATAGGTAACGGTATGAGTGATATCCGCCACTGCCAATATGGAAGGGTCTGCCTGGGCGTTTGCAATTACAAAAACTGAGTTGTTTGCCAAGGTTCCGCTCAAGGTGACGCTATTGGATGCAGACCAATTGCCACCGTTGGAGGCAAGGCGCATGCTATAGTTGGAGAGATCCACCGTGGCGCCGGTTCCGTTGTAGATTTCCAGTGCCTTGTTGTTTGATGTTCCTTCCACGTATTCAGAGATGAACAGGTTTTGGGCTTGGGCAAATGCCAACACCATCAGTGCCGTCATCGCCAGAGTCACGATTACTTTCTTAATCATATTTTACCTCACTTTTTCAAAAACTTTTAGTGCTATATACAAAAACGATCCCGCCAGCAAAATGCTGTCAGTCCTATCCAGAATTCCACCATGACCGGGAATCAGGCTGGAGCTATCCTTCACACCAGAATAGCGCTTTAGCATGCTTTCCGCAAGGTCTCCCAATTGGCCAAAGATACCGGCAGAGACGGCTATCAATGCCAAAATATGGGGCGGCAAAAGACCGGGCATCCAATAATATATTATAATCACAACCGGAATGGGGGCAAGCGCACCGGCAATAAAGCCCTCCAGAGATTTCCGAGGGCTCACCTGGGTGAGGTTGCGGTGTTTGCCAAGGCTCATTCCAACGAAATAAGCCATTGTATCCACCACCCAAATCGTGATGATAAGAACCAATAAAATGGGTTTATCAATATAGTCAAGTCCTATTCTTGCTATCATTGCCGGCAAGGCTGAAACATATATCAGACCAAAACTGATGGCAAATATCCGGGGCAAGGATTGATCTGCATCCCAGCTAAAAAGGGCATCCAATACCAGAGCCAAAAAGGCTATCCACAAGATCACCAGATTCACATCTCGCCACAGCAGCAGCGATGCATACACAGCCAGCCCCATGGCAAGCCAAACCCAGGCTATGCGATGATCCCGCTGTCTCATCATGCCCAGATATTCCATCCAACCCAAACCGCAAACCGCAGCAAACATCCCCACCAAATACCAGCCGCCCAGCCACAATGCCATCAACAGCAGCGGTGCAAATATTACCGATACCAGCACCCGCTTTTGCAATTCTGTCACGCCTTCAGGCCTCCATAGCGCCTGTCACGCTTTTGAAAGTGCAACAGTGCCTTCACCATCTCCGCCTTATCAAAATCTGGCCACAGCGTATCCGTCACATAGATTTCCGCGTATGCGCTTTGCCAGAGGAGAAAGTTGGAAAGCCTCATTTCCCCGCTGGTGCGGATAATCAAATCCGGATCCGGCTGTCCAGCGGTGTAAAGCCAATCTGCAAAGTTATGCACATCAAGCTTTTCTATCAGAGAGGGATCTTGTGCAGAGGCAGCAAACAGCTTCTGGATTCCCTCCACGATCTCCAGCCTT
>JAAYQD010000388.1 GCA_012519465.1 Candidatus Cloacimonadota bacterium | reverse complement strand
TATCTTCGCTTAAATCTGCAAACGCCTGATGGGTAAGAGCACACATGAATATGATCAGACATAAGATGCGTTGCACGGGAAGATAAATAATACTAAACCAAGCTGAGCTCGGAGGTGGGATCAAAGAAATGGGCACGAGCCATATCTGCGCTCACCTTCAGCCGCTCCCCTGCCTTGGGCAATTCCTTGGGATCAAAGCGGGCGGTGAGATTGTGGGCATTTACCTTCAGCTGCAGATGGTATTCATTGCCAAGGGGCTCCACAATGTCACAAAGGGCTTCAAAAGACTGTGGACTTTCTGCCATGCTATCAAAGCGTGCATCATAGATATCCTCCGGCCGAATGCCAAAGATAATCTCCTTATCCTTGTATGCAGCTAGCTTTTTTGCCATCTCAGCACCCAGATTTACCTTGATTCCATCTGCCACAAATGCCAAGCCGCCTTCCACTGCCACCAGTTTGCCGGTGACAAGGTTGATGGCGGGGCTACCGATGAAGCCTGCCACAAACACGTTGGCAGGATGGTTGTAGATATTCAAAGGGGTGTCTATCTGATGAATCACACCATCTTTCATCACCACGATGCGGTCTGCCATGGTCATAGCTTCCACCTGATCGTGGGTTACATAGATCATGGTATTCTGGAGTTGGCGATGCAGCTTCACAATCTCGGAGCGCATCTGCACGCGCAGCTTGGCATCGAGGTTGGAAAGGGGCTCATCAAAAAGGAAAACCTTGGGGCTGCGCACGATGGCACGTCCCAATGCCACACGCTGGCGCTGACCTCCGGAAAGCTGGCCGGGACGGCGTTTGAGCATGGATTCTATGCCCAATAGCTCTGCTGCATGATCCACTTTTTTGCGGATGGTGGCTTTATCTTCCCTGCGCAATTTGAGGGCAAAAGCCATGTTGTCATACACAGTCATATGCGGATACAATGCATAGTTTTGAAACACCATGGCGATATCTCTATCCTTGGGATGTACCTTGTTTACCATCCTATCGCCAATCCATATTTCACCGGAGGAAATCTCCTCCAAGCCGGCAATGAGCCTCAGAGCGGTGGTCTTTCCACAACCGGAAGGACCTACGAGCACCATAAACTCCTTGTCTTCAGCTTCAAAACTTATGTCTTTGACGGCATGAAAGCCGTTGTCGTAATACTTGTTCAGGTTTTTCACGATGATCTTTGCCATGCGGTTTCTCCTTTGTGATTCAAGCTTTATGGTGTGCCATTCATGTCAAGCGTAAAACTGTAATTATCCCAAGTGTACTTGGTTGCGGCCTTGGTTTTTGGCTTTATAAAGTGCATTGTCTGCTATTGCGATGTTGTCCCAGAGGTCTTCTTCACCTGTAACAACCACGGTTTGACGGTTCAATCCGATGCTTACCGTAATCTTGATTTCCTGATTCTGATACATAAAGGAATGCTCCTGCACTTTGGCGCGCATCATTTCCATTTTCACCAGGGTATCTTCAAAAGAGGAATCGAAGAGTATCACCAAAAACTCCTCCCCGCCAAAGCGTATTATCACGTCACTTTTACGGAATTCATCGGTGAGGAGCCGTGCCAGTTCTTTGAGCACATAATCCCCTGCGGCATGCCCCCAAGTGTCATTCACCTGCTTGAAAAAGTCTATATCCACCATTGCAAAATTGAAGGACACGCGGTGACGGCTTGCCAAGAGCAGGATTTCAAAGATGTTATACTCCAGAAAGCGGCGGTTTTTGAGGCCGGTGAGCCCGTCTGTGATGGAAAGCTCCTCCACCTTTGTGAGCAGGGTCTGGATTTTATCGTAGTTCTGTTCCAGGGATTCCACGTATGCATTGCTGTGCATACTCATCTGGTTTCCCATATTCATGATGCGCTGTTCTATAAAGGGCATTGCTCTGCAAAAGCATTCTGCTTCCATGTGTTTACGCAAAAAGCGCGCCACCTCGCCCTGCTCTCTCCAGCAGCGGTTGAGGTAAAAGTTTGAAAACTTGAAGTAGCGGATGCTGTCTTTGAGGGTGGAGCTGGCTCCCGTGGCATAGCTTCCTGCAAAGAAATACAAATCATGCAGATGTGTGGGCGATAGATAGCGGGTAAACCGGGTGGTCAGCCGTTCGGTGAGCCTCATTTTGTCTTTGGCTTCCAACATTTTGCTGCCCAACGCCTGATATATATCCAACAGAGCGATGGCGGAATTGATATTGTTTTTGCGCAGCACTCCCCAGTATATCTTGCCCAAAAGAGCACTTTGCAGGATGGTATCACGATTCCACTGGATGCTGCGGATCCATGCCAATAGCAGATAAATGGATACATCCAGCCCTTCCGTCTGATAGAAATATGAGATTAGATCCAACCACAAAGCCACATAATCCACATGCCTGCTTTCCTGATACAAAACCTCAGCAAGCCCCAGCTGGTACATCAGATAGTGCAAAGAAGGAGAGCGGGGCACCATCCCTTTCAAATAATCTGCCTGCCTCTTGGCGTTTTGATAATCCGTTAGTTGCACAAGCAGATACAGAAGTTGGATTTGATCAAAGATACTATAGATGTGGGGCAGCTCATCCGAAAACCCCTCCAAGGCTTTTTTCAGAATGGTAAAGCGCTTTGATCTGGAATGCACCGGCAGGGAATTGACCAGTTCCAGATGTTGCAGCATGGGAGAGGTGTAGGAGCTGCTTCCCTTGGTAAAGGGTTCAGCCAAAATGTCTATAAATAGCGCACAATATGCCCTGAACTTATCTTCCTGATCTTCGTTGCCATTTTGTATCCGCACTTTTTCAGACAGCTCTCCAATCAACCGCTTGCGCCCTTCCTCATCCTCCTGCAACAGCTTGTCCATCAGTTCACGAACCTCTATCTGCTCGCTGCTATCGATCTTACTAAGACGGGATGCGTTTTCAGGCCAATATGAAGGAGATAGCTTGGGCATTATTTCTCCTGCGCCTCCGGAGTCACAAAGCGGAATACCTTCTCACCCTCTTTGGTGAACCCAAACTTTTCCCGAGCCACCTTTTCCGCTGCCATGGGGTCTGTCTTCAGGCGTTCGTTCTCTTGTTTAAGCTCTTCATTTTGGGCTTTCAGCTCCTTCATTTCCTTTTCCAATGCTTCCACGCGCCGTCCTATATTCCAGGTATTCAGAAAGCTGTTATCGCCCCACAATAGTATCCAGGATAATAAAAAAAGCATGGCGGCATAAAAGAGAAGCCGGACGATGGCTTTGGGGCGTTCTGCGCGGGATTTCATAATCTGCTGATCCTTGCCACCCAAGAGCGTTTGATATACACTGCATGATGGGGGCAGAGCTCGTGGCAACACATACAGCGAATGCACTCTTTCTCGTCTATCTTGGGAAAGCCATCATCCTGCCAGGCAATGGCTTTGACGGGGCAACTGCGCACACAGATGCCACAGCGCTTGCAATCTTCGCTTATCACCGGCTGTTTGTAATACAGCTTATGAAAGCCCTTTCGCACGAATTCTGGCAGATATTTGAGCAGGTCTTTACGCAGTTTCACCACCCCCAAATCGGCATCAAACACAGGGTAATCCTTGAAGCTGGTGGGTATCTGGATGCGGGATGGAAGGATCCCTTCCGTGTGCAGCGCATCATGCATATATGGTATGTCATGGAGGCGGAAGCCCATCATCTTGGAAGCGATATAATCCACTGCTGGCACACTCTCTGAACCAAAGAAAAGCCCAAAATAGCGGGGATTGCCGGCGGAGGGACCAGCTCCGTCCATGCCCATGATCCCATCAATAAAGTTGTATGTTATCCGCTTGCGGGTTATCTCCCAGAGATCCAATAGCAATCTGGCAAAACCATCGGTATCAGGGTGTTGGCGGTGATAATCGCTCTTGATGAGCCCCGGCACCAAGCCATAGAGGTTTTTGAGGGCACCCGTGTATGCCATCAGGCTGTGGGTCTTATATTTGGCTACGTTGATGATGATGCCACAGCGCCAAAGCGCCTCAGATATGCGCAGGGTGTTTTCCCCCTTCTGGATTTCCCTAAAGCCCATGGTGGAGAGGTTTACCAGCTTGATGGGATAGCGACGGGCGAGGTCTTTATAACCGCAGGTTTCCCACACAGATTCCACCGATACCGTGCCTCCCGGGCTGTCTCCCACCCACACCTCTTTGCCTTTGTCCAAAAAGTGGCGAATGATGGCTTCCACCACCATTGGATGGGTGGTCACCGCCTTGTGGGGAGGGTATGCTCCCAATAGGTTGGGCTTGATGAGAACCCTTTTTGCCCTATTCAGCTTGGGATTGCGCACGCTCTTCAGATAGCTGGCCACCGCATCCTGCAATTGCTGCAGGTCATAGCCTTCCATCTTGCGGATCTGTACCTTGGCGTTCATAACTCTGCCGGGTGGCGTTTCCTGCGGAAATAATCTGTATAAAGCCCCAGGGATGCGCTCACCTGCGCCATATCAGGCTGTCCCAAACCAATCATCCCACCCACGTTGATCACGCCATATTTAAACGTCCAGCTCAAACCTGCGCTCAACAGATGCTGGCCATTCTCTTTCACGGTGCCAGTGGTGGGTATATAGTCCCACCACAGCGCCGTATCGGCATCAGCGGTTGTATTGATGGGCAGATTATAGCTGCCATGCCAGATTTCCGGGCGATAGAGATATCCCACGCGATAGGTAAAGCTGCGCACGTCTGATTCAAAGCCAGCCTTGAGGCTGAAGCGGTCTTTATATTCCTCATGCACAGCGGAGGTATTTTCCCATTGTGCATCCACAATATACCTTTGATTGGCGTTCTGGATGGCAACGCCAGCTGTCAGCTCTGTGGGCATGGTGGTATCAAAATCAATGTATTTTAGTTTCCAATCCAGTTTGGAAGGCGGAGTGAGGCTCAGCCCCACATTCAGCTGCGGATTCGCCCACAACACGCCCAGCTCTGGTCTGAAGAGATACTTGTACTCTTGGATGTGCTCAAAGGTACGCAGGATGGTAAAATCGCTGATATAATGGATTTGGTTGTGCAGGTTCACGCCTACGTTCCAATCCCCTTGATGCCATCCCAGATTGGCGGTCACCTGATGTTGATTGTAGATGGGATAACGCACCATTTCGTAGGCGCCAAAATTCATCGGCACCACAAAGGCATCCAACACTATGCTCTTGGGCAGGCTATACGCCACTCCCCAGTTCATTCCGGGGATGAGTCTATTTTCCAGCGGACCTCCCGCAGCTATCATGCCAAATGGCACAGGAGAGCTAAATTCACGGGTCTTGCGATAGATATCCGTCTTCACAGGAGGCTTGATCAACATCTCGCCATAAACGGCACTGCGTTGGGGATGATATGCCGCCGGATTGGCAAGGATGGATTCCACCCCGCCCTTCAGCGCTACGCCGCTGTTGCCGCGTCCCAAAGCCTGGGCTCCCACATAGTTCACACTAAAATAATCAAATGTGGGATCCATATTTTGGGGCAGGGCAAAATTGATCGCCAGGCTGTCCTGCGCTTGTGCCATCAATCCCACTGCCATCAGCAGGAATAGTAATATGTATAGTTTTCTCATCGGTAAACCTCAAATACTTTATTTTATCACGATGGTTTGCTTGCGGTCTGGTCCCACAGATACCAGCTCTATTTGTGTACCCACCAGGTCTTGCACGGCGTCCAGATAGTCTTTGGCAGCCTTGGGCAATCTTGCCAAACTGGTGCAGGAGCTGATATCCACATCCCAGCCGGGAAGGGTGAGATATTCCGGTTGCACCCTTGCCAAATCCAGATGATGGGATAAAAAGCCTTTCACGCGCTTGCCCTCCAGCCAATAACCGGTGCATATCTTCAATTCGCCTATGCCGCCCAAGACATCTAACAAAGTGAGAGCCATGCCGTCCAAGCC
>JAAYQD010000387.1 GCA_012519465.1 Candidatus Cloacimonadota bacterium | reverse complement strand
CGGCTCATGCGTTTTGAAGATTTGAGGCAAAGACTGGTAGCCGAATTACGCCTTTTGGGTATCAGTAGCGAGCGTGTGCTTGCCGCTTTTGCCAAAATCCCCCGAGAGCTGTATATCCTGCCCCAATATATGGAATATGCATACAGTAACCAACCCTTGCCCATTGATGCCGGGCAGACGATCTCTCAGCCTTTGATGATTGCCATTATGCTGGAGCAACTGGCATTGGAAGAGCAGCATCATGTGTTGGAGATTGGCACCGGCAGTGGCTATCAGACGGCATTACTCTCGGAATTGGCGAAAGATGTGTGCTCCATAGAGCGCATAGAATCCCTTTCATTGAAAGCGCAACAGGTTTTAAAATCAGAGAATATAAAGAACGTCTATTTCCGCATTGGTGATGGTTATCAGGGATGGCAGAAGGCATATCCCCCATATAAAAGCTTTGATAGAATCATTGTAAGCGCTGGTGCGCCCTCCATCCCCAAGGGGTTAACCGATCAGCTGGCAGATGGTGGCATAATGGTGATCCCCGTGGGATATCACAGCCCGCAAATCCTTACCAAAATCATCCGTAAGGGCGATGAGCTGCAGATCAGCAAGCACGGCGCCTGTGCATTTGTGCCAATGATTGAGGATGGAGAATGAAGATTCATTTTGATATAGGAGATAAGTATTTGTAATGAGTATAATAGATAAGTGTTATGAATTCCAGGAGGCGCGCCAGGCCATTGCATTGGGATATTATCCCTATTTCCGTGAGATCACATCAGAGCAAGATACAGAGGTGATTTGTAACGGACAGAAGATGCTGATGTTGGGGTCCAACAGCTATCTGGGGCTTACCAACCATCCTCGCGTGAAAGAGGCATCCATCCGTGCCATACAAAAATACGGCTCCGGCTGTGCTGGCTCCCGGTTCTTGAATGGAACCCTGGATATCCATCTGGAGCTGGAAGAGGCTTTGGCTGGTTTGATGGGCAAAGAAGCAGCCCTCTCATTTCCCACAGGATATCAGGCGAATCTGGGCTGCATCAGCGCCATGGTGCTCAAAGACGAATATGTGATTACAGATAAATACGACCATGCCTCCATCATCGATGGCAGCTTGCTTTCCCAAGGGACGATGTTGCGCTACAATCATAATGATATGACTCATCTGGAGCGCATCCTGAGCAAGATAGAGGGCAAGAATAGCCTGATCGTGGTGGATGGTATCTTCTCTATGGAAGGCGATATAGCGGATCTGCCTGCCATCTGTGCATTGGCAGAGAAGTATGGCTCCAACGTGATGGTGGATGAAGCCCACTCCCTGGGAGTATTGGGCGCCACAGGAGCAGGAGCCGCAGAACACTTTGGATTGATAAAACAATCCGACTTCCTGATGGGAACATTCAGCAAATCCCTCGCTTCCGTGGGTGGATTCATTGCCGCTGATGAAGACCTTATCCATTATCTAAAGCATAAATCCCGCGCTCTTATCTTTTCTGCATCCCTCCCCCCTGCCTCCACTGCCAGTGCCTTGGAAGCTATCAAAATCATGCTG
>JAAYQD010000386.1 GCA_012519465.1 Candidatus Cloacimonadota bacterium | reverse complement strand
TATCGCCACGCCCACGTTGCTGGATTTGCTGATTACATCGATAGGCAGGAGGGAGCCGTAATTGTGGGTATCCCGGATGGTGCGCCTGCCAGCCTGATAGGTTCCGGATGGCAAATACTCTGTGGGTCTCACCACTTTGTGATCGATAGCTGCCAACATCGTAAAGGGCTTGATCGTGGAGCCCGGCTCATACATAAAGGTGCTGGGGATATTGGCTTTCACACGCACCAGATTGGGATGGATGTGCCTATCCTCGGAAGAGACGCCTGCCATGGCCAAGACCTTGCCCGTTTTGGGATCCATCACCACGGCACCGGCATTCTTGGCGGAATACTTTGCCAAGCCTTCAAACAGGGCGTTTTCCACCACTTCCTGGATATTGGCATCGATGGTGAGCCGGATGCCCAAGCCATTCACGGGGCTCTTTTCATGCAGATTGGGATAGGGCACCTTCCGGTGTTTGGCATCTTCCAAGTACTCTCGCCAGCCATATTCTCCAGCCAAAATATCATTGTGTGATGCTTCAATGCCGCAGATGCCGGATAGCTTGTACAGGGATTTACTCATTGTGACCGGATCATGGCCATCGGATTCCTCACGCACCGCTCCAATCACCCTGCCAGCCACGATATCTTTGGAATACAGCCGCTTCATAGAGGCGAAGGTATGGGAAAGCCCAGGAAGCTTTTGTGTATTGAATGCTTTGATGATTCGATCCAGCTCGCTCTCGCGAAACTTGTTGCCAATCTGTATCGAAGTGAGCTTGTTGCCCATGTTGAGGCGCTTTAGAACGTCTGCCTCTTTCAGGCTGCTGTTGTCGGCTATGGCTTTGGCTATTTGATGATAGCCCTGCTCCAGTGATGATCCGTTGTTTTTTGCCCAGCCATTCACGGCGCCCCTATCGATATCCAATTGATAATAGCGGATACTGCTTACCATCAGGCTGCCATTGGCGTCGTAGATGGAGCCACGGTTGGGGATCAGGATTTCTTTGCGGGGGATATAGCGCCCGTGGATAATCGTGCTCATATCGATGGGGTCCAATATCTGGATGCTAAAGAGATACATCCCCCAAATCAAGCTCACCAATCCAAATACAAAAACCAAAAGCTTATAGCGTGAAGACATCTATCAATCCGGAATAATCTGTACGTCTTTTGCCTGTGCTTTGGTGGCTATCAGATCCACGATGCAATAGCTGTCCTTTGCCGTATCGGGGTGGGGTTCGTGTACATAAATGATGCGTTCCTGCTGTTGTTCGGGGATAAAGCCGTTTAGCTCCACGCCCACCAGGCTGGAGAGATTTTGCCCACTGCACAGATCATCATATTCCACCTCAAGCTCGGTTTTGATGTTTTTGGCAGCATTCACCGTCTTTTCCATTTGGTCAATAGACCGGGTGTGGGTCAACACCTTGCGGGCGTTGTAAAAGTTAAAAAACACTGCCACGCTCAGTACAAATAAAAAGATAATTAATCTGGCTCTCATGTTCTCCTCCCTAAAGCTTTTCTGCTACTCGCAGCTTTGCCCCGCGGGAACGCGGGTTTGCCGCTATCTCTTCTTCAGATGCACCCACGGGACGCTTGGTAATCACCTTCACCCGTGGCTTTAATCCGCAATTGCATACCATTTGCCGAGGAGGACACACACATCCGCGCTCGGCTTCTTTATATCTATTCTTTACTATTCTATCTTCCAAGGAGTGGTAAGACATCACCAATACCCTGCCTCCGGGTTTGAGCAGCATGATGGCGTCATTGAGGGCAGTTTCCAGCTCCTCCAGCTCTTTATTCACTTCGATGCGCAGCGCTTGAAACACCCTCAGCTTTGTCTTCAGAGATTCCCGGGTTCCGCTGCCTGCCACGCTCTCAATTATTTTGGCCAGCTGCAAGGTGCGGCGGATTGGCTCATCATTGCGTGCCCTGAGGATGGCTTTGGCTATTCTGCCTGCCTGCTGTTCCTCTCCATATTCCTTGAAAATACGCTTCAATTCATACTCGCTGGCGTCGTTCACCACATCTTCTGCACAATAGGCTTGGCTATCATCCATCCGCATATCCAGCCGGGCATCCCTATCAAAACTAAAGCCTCTGGCGGCTTCATCCAATTGATGGGAGGAAACGCCCAAGTCAAAGAGCACTCCATCCACAGACGCCACTTTATTTAATGCCAGCTGTGTGCGCATCCCGGAAAAGGGGGAATGGATAAGGTGAATTTGCTCCTCATAATCCTGCAAATTGGATTTTGCCTCCGCTATTGCCTCTGCATCCCGGTCAAAACAATACAGGGCAATCTGGGGGCAGGCTTGCAAGAACGTGAGGCTATGCCCCGCCGCTCCCACTGTGGCATCCACATACACTCCTCCCGGCTGCAGCTGCATATATTCTGTGCAGGTTTGGGCAAGGACGGGTGTGTGGTAAGTACTCATGATCTTTTAATAATAATGTACTGTGGTAAATTTCTTGCGATGCTCTTCCAGCATGGCACTGCGGTGGGCGTAGAATTCATCTGGATTCCACAGGGAGATATAATGCAGCTCGCCTTTCACGATCACGCTGTCTGTGATATTTGCTTCCTTTAGCATCAATTCTGGAATGCGAATCCTTCCCGGACCCTCCAGCTCTTGCTCCGCTACGGTTCCATGGATCAATTGGGCACGCAGATTGCGATCTTGTTCGCTACCGTTTTCCAGCTTCTCCAAAAACCAATGCCAGCTATCCAAGGGAAACAAAGCAATGGAATTTAAAGGACCCGAAGTGATCACAACCGTCTTGCGTGCTTCTTCAGCAAACTTCCGTTTGAAAGCCGCGGGAATAATCACCCGCTGATTGTGAACTGCATTTTCGAAAAAACCGTTAAATTGACCGGACATCTTGTTAACCTTCTCTTTCACCTTCGCTTAGTCTTATGTGTTCTCTTCTTTTCCATGCGCTCAGGCACATGCCAAAACATCGGGTTTGACAAAAAATGACTTTTTGTGACATCCCGTGACGCTTATATGACATGCTGTGATTTCTGTCAAGAACTAAATCACTTATTTTGCATTTTCCATGTGGATTTAGCTGCACAAAAGAAGTAACTTCCCACGCCACACAAGATTACACAGGCAATAAATATCTCCTTTGGATTCAGGAATATCTATTTATAGGATGCCCCAATCTCATCTATTCATTCAGCCAAGGGTATGGAGGGCTAAACTCTTGTGAGGGATGTCAGCATCAGACCGTCTCACTTGTTGAAAGTAATTGACTTCTGCTTAATAAACAGAGGATTGAAACCAAAATATTCCTTGACAAGCACAGTCACTTCAAAACAATGTGATGCATTCATAATAAACTAAAAAAAAAGAGTTGGATTCAACCAACAAACAAAGGAGAAAATGATGAAAGCAACAAAGTATTTTCTGATCCTGCTTGCGGTGGTGGCTCTTTTTGCCTTCGCTTGCAAAGCCGACAAGGCACCGGATGTTCCAGATCCAGACGAAGTCGAAGAAAGTATTGTAGATCAGTGGATCAATGATGCAACTGCATTTGCAGAGAAATGGGAAGCCAAGGCTGATGCACCTACTGAAGAGCTCGTACCTCGCGGAGCAGAAGCTGCACCCTTGATGGAAAAGATCGAAGAAGTCATGAAAGAAGCTGATGAAGCTCAGATGGAGAAAATCCAAGCGTTGGTCGAACGTATTGGAAAATTCATGGAAGAACAGGATTAACCCTACACTCTGAATCAAAAAGATCTAACAAATTATGCCCCCAGCGATGGGGGCTTTTTTGATTCTGCGTATAATTATCTCAGTTAGAATAGGGACGCGCGAGGCTGCCATATCAACCATGTAGTTCCTTTATCCATAATAATTTAGGTAAGCTAAAAATAAAAGGCATTCCCCCAAAAAAGTCACTTATTGTAATTATAATTG
>JAAYQD010000030.1 GCA_012519465.1 Candidatus Cloacimonadota bacterium | reverse complement strand
GTCCTGCCCGCTATGCTGCTGTGCCAAATCGATAAATTCCGCCGTGTTGATATTGCCATTGGGATAGGTGGTGAGTAGTGCCCGGATGAAGGCAAAGAAGGCGTCATTGCCCATCTTCAGCCTCAGCATGTGTAACACGGAGGCGCTTTTCTCGTAGGTGGGCGGAGCAAACATCAGATTGTAGCTGGGGTTGAAGATAGTGTGGGGACCGTTGGAATTCTCCCAATTGATATAATACTGCTGGATGGAATTACGCAGGTAGCGCAGCCCCTGTTCCCATCCGCTTTTATGGTGTTCCCACAGGAATTCGGAATAGGTGGCAAAGCTCTCTTTCAGCCACACCTCGCGCATGGTGATGGGGGTGAGATAGTTGCCATACCATTGATGCGCCAGCTCATGCGCCACAATATGTTCATACCTCTGGTCTCCGGTGAGGTATTGAGAGCCATAGGTGGTCATTGTCTGATGCTCCATCGCCGCATAGGTGCTCATACCCACTACGGCATGCCCATACTTTTCAAAGGGATAAGCGCCAAAGGTATCTGAAAAGAAATCTATCATTGCCGGAGTATTGGCAAAATCCACACTGGCATTGGCAAGCTGACCGGGAAGCACGAAGTTCTGAATGGGGATATCCCCCGCTTTCTGTATAAATTCCACATAGGCAGCAGCCGCAAAGCCAATCACATAAGTGGCTATCGGCGAGGAGGATATCCAGTGATGGGTGCGCGTGCCATCCTGATTGTCTGTGATGCCCATCCGCAGGCCATTGGCAGCCGCCAACCAGTCTTCCCGCACGGTGATATACCATTCCACCAAGGCTTTATCCCAGGGATGATCATAACTGGGCCACCACCAACGCCCGGCATCCGGATTGGAAAGGGTATAAACGCTCGCCGGGGTGAAAAGCAGCCCGATATTATAGGGAGAGGGGCTATTGCCCGGTATTCCACTATAGCTGATGGAAGTGCTAAAGCTCTGCCCTGCCACCATATCCACGCTGATTTCGATGATACCATCCTGATGGGTAAAAGCAGCCGGTGCGCCATCCACCCTCACCTCACCCACCGCCAGGCTGCCCCCTTCCAAGCGATATTGGATTGCTGTAAGGGATTCTTCTGCTATCACATCGGCAATCACCTTGCCCTCTATATAGCGGGTGACATCATCCACCTTCAGATGGATGGTATATTTTTGGATATCAAATCCTTTCAAGGAATCCGCCCGCTCCACCTGCCTCATGCTGGACTCCATTGACCAAAACCCACGCTGTGCCGGGTGCCAACCCAAGGGTGATTCCGCCACCGTGGTTTGTCCATAAACCTGAGTGATAAAAATGGTAAATAGTGCTATTATCAACAACTTGTGTCTGGCTCGCATTATACGCTCCCATATCGGCAACTGCCGCATTTTGATATCCACACCAATATCTTGGGTGACAAATCCATTTTTACTGATGGGCGAAATTGTGTCAACCTAAACCCATTATTTGGCATCCCCCCCCCTTTTTTACTCTCACCCACACCCTGTTTTCTTTATGTTTGTAACCTCCCTCTATAATACATAGGGAAACGCGGCATCATAATCGACAATGCCATTCACCACCACCTTATATAGATATACACAGTATGACGATACAAAAAGGTTATGATATTTGACCTCGCGCATATATTGTGGCAGCCTGCAAATATCTTTGTGTTCTTGGATTGTTGATGAACAAACCCACCCGAAGCACCACCGTCCGCCAAACAGGCAGGGTAAAGAGTATTTTATTGCTTGACTTGGAAGGCAGGGCACAGGAAATTGGAAAACAGATTGTATATATAGATAACAAAAGCAAGATTGGAGATATCAATGAAACGCTGTATCATCATATTGGCTTTTTTGGGCGCTCTCTTGTGGGCGCAACAGCCGGATCCCAAAGCCATCGTGGGCAAAATCGATGACAAGACATACACTTTTGCCCAGTATGACACCATCCTTCAGAACTACCTGAACCACCATGACCCTCAGAAGAAGCTGAGCGAAGAAGAAATCGCCAAGCTGAACGATAAATGCTGGGAAGAGCTGATAGGCCGCTATGTGTATGACAATGCCATCAAAGCCGGAAAGATAAAGCTCACCGATGCCATGGTATTGGCAGAGGCAAAGAAAAACCCTCCTG
>JAAYQD010000385.1 GCA_012519465.1 Candidatus Cloacimonadota bacterium | reverse complement strand
TTGATGGGAAAGCTGAGGCTAAAGTGTGGCAAATCAAGCGAATTATCCATAAAGCTGTTTTTGTTTCCACCGCTATCTTCAGATTGATATCTGGTATACCCAAAGATCATGCCCGTGGCAAGGATGCTGCGCTGAGAAGCGTTGTGCAGGGCAGGATTGCCAAGGCCGGAATTGAAGCGATACAGATCGGCAGACCCGGTATCGCCCATGCTCAAGCCGTAAATATCGTTGCCATAAAAGCGAACTGGAAAGCCCTCATAGCTAAATATGGAGTTTCCCGCATTCAGGGTGCAAAGGATGGCAATTAATGCCATTACAACAATGTATCTTTTCATCTTTTACCTATTTTTCAACGTTTGGTTTTCTTAGGTTGTTTTTTCTTTCCAGCCTTATGCTGGGCGGGCTTCACCGGATCGGGAGGTACCCGGAAAAAACGCATGGCATTATTAAAGGAGTGTTCTGCTATTTCCTTGGGTGTACACTCTCTGATTTGGGCTATCTTTTCAGCCACCAAATGCAGGAATAAAGGCGAATTGCGCTTGCCCCGATGTGGATGAGGCGGCAGGTATGGACAGTCTGTCTCGATCATAAACCTATCCAAAGGCATCATGCGGATCACATCGTCCAAATCAGATTTGGCATAGGTGATGGCACCCGTGAAAGACATCATCCAGCCGGCTTCCAATATCTGTTCGGCAAAGATTATATCGCCGGTAAAGCAGTGGAATACAGCATCCTTCACCCCTTCCTGCTTGAGGATTTTGTAGCAATCCTGGTGGGCATCACGGTTGTGCACCACCACGGGAAGGTCATAATCTACCGCCAGATGCGCCTGATTGGCAAACACATCGCGCTGCACATGGTAAGGAGAGAGATTGCGAAAATAATCCAGACCGATTTCTCCAATTGCCAGCACATCCTTCTCCCGTGCCAGGCGTTTCACCACTTCGGCATCAAAATCCGTGGCATCATGCGGGTGATATCCCACCGTGGCAAATATGTGCTGGTGTTTTTTTGCCAATTCCAAAGAGTTCATCGAGGTTTCTTTGTTGAAACCAATGTTTATGATATAGTCGATTCCGCTGTTAAAGCATTTGTTTATCAGCGCATCCCGATCCTCATCAAAATCCGGAAGATCAAGATGGGCATGCGTTTCAAACAGTTTCATAATGGCGTTTTTCCCCATATTTTTTGTTATTACAACATAATCAAAAGCCCTGTATTTTGTCAAGGAATATGCAATCTTTTACCCGTTTTAGACCCAATCAATTTTCATTACTCCCTTATTAACCACCCTTGTCTCTCCTTTGTCTCGACAAGGGTGAGACAAGGGTGGTACAAGGGTGGCTAATGGGCAAGGAGTGGGCTACGAGTGATTAGAGACTGGCTGTGAAGATAGCTTTTTCTGGGTGCTATACACGCTGATCAGCATTGCTGCAAAGAGGGCTGCCGCTCCTCCAAGTGATTGCAAGCTGAGCTTTTCATTCAAAAGCAGCCAACCGCCAAACAGAGCAAACACCGCTTCCAGACAGAGGATGATGCTGGCGGGAGCTGGTGCCACCTTTTTCTGGGCATGCAGCTGCAGGGTGTAAGCAATGGCAACCGAGCCCAAACCCCCATATAAAACGGGGATCATGCCGGCGTGCAGGGCAGCGGAAAAGTTCGGGTGCGCAGTATGGTGGGGCAGGATATTCAGGATGTGGGTGATTATCCACAAGAGCAAGCTGAGCGTGGCGCAAATCCCATATTGCCAGATTGCCAGGCGCAGACTGGGGTACCGGGTGGTGAGCCGGTCTATCATCTGCACATGAGATGCCCAAAAGATGGCGGAAATCAAGACCAGGAGATTGCCAAAGCTGGCGTCAAGGCTGCTGTTTTGATTGATCAGCCAAAGTCCGGTGACGGCAAAGAGGATGGCGAGCAGGATGAATTTGGCTGGTTTTTGGCCCCTGAACAAGCCAATCAGCGGCACAAAGACCACGTATAATCCGGTGATAAAGCCCGCATTTCCGGCACCTGTCCACAGCATTCCTATCTGTTGCAGGCTGGCAGCGATAAAGAGGATGAAACCCAATAGGATGAGTTCCATGTCCCATGAGGCTTTGGCGGGGCGGGAAGGCTTGGATTTACGGATGGCAAAGGGCAAAAGCGCCAAGGCACCAATGGCAAAGCGCAGACTATTGAAGAGCAGTGGGTGCATGCTTTCATTGCCCTTGCGCTGAGCCACAAAGGCAAAGCCCCAGATGGCAGATGCCAAGATCAGCTGGAAGGTGGCGCCAAAAGAGCTTTTCAGCTTGGTTCCTTATTCATCTTCGGGGCGGATGATGATATCCTCAAGAGAGCGTTTGGGAACGTGGTGCACGTCATCTCCATCACGCCAATACTCGATATCATCGGGATCGATAACTTCATCGATTTCCACCTTTTCCGCCGGTTTGCCAATGGCAATTACCAGACAGACGTCCAGCTCCGGAGGCAGGTTTAGCTCCTGGCTTACCTTCTGCCTTTCAACAGAGGCGAGGATGCAGCCGCCCAAGCCCTTTTCCACGGCTGCCAAAAGCATTGTTTGAGCCGCTATGCCGGCATCGGTGTGGTGGAAGCGGGAGGTTTCGTGGGGGCAGAGGATGAGGATGTAGCCGGTGGGGTTTTCCTGGGCGGAGGGTCCATCCCAATAGCGCAGATAGCCTGCCCATTTGAGGTTTT
>JAAYQD010000384.1 GCA_012519465.1 Candidatus Cloacimonadota bacterium | reverse complement strand
CGCAGATACGCCCCTGAAGAGTAAGAGACAAATACCTCTTTTGCCCGCTTGCTGGCAAGCCGGATGCTGCCCTTTTTATCCACCAATATCACACACAACCCCAAGCCTCGGCTTAGGCTTCTAAACCGAAACCGCGTATAGAGGATAAAAGAAACGGTGGATATGGCAAAAAGAGCCAAGATCAGCGTGATGAGCCAATGATAAGCCTGCACCCAGCTGCGGAATATCACAAAGGCGGAAAGCTGATTGTAGGAGTAATAAAATACCTGATTTCCAGAAATCGCTGCCACCAGCATTGGGGAATCAAACCCTGTTTGAGCCAAGTGCAGCCTCACTGCCTCGTCTCCCACGATGGGGCTGGGAAGGCTTGCGCGCACCTTCAGGTTGTGATCCAAAATCTCGATTTGTTTATCCGCTGTATAGACCACAATTTCACTATAGCCATCCTGATCCAAATCTCCCACTGCACAGATGGACTTGATAAAGCCCTGATAATCATGCGGGATAGGCTTTAGGTCTTCATCCAACACCACCAAACCCTTGGATTTGTCTGCCAAAAACAGCCGCCACTTGCGGGAGCCATCCATGTTGTGAAACTGGTATGGCTGCCCCCGGGGATCAAAATAGGTGCCCAAATCCCAGCTCTCATGCTTTTGCAGCCTCTTGCCATCCCAGCTCAGCTTGGTCACAGAATTGCGTTTTTTGCGCTCATCCGTGGAAATGGTGGCATAAATTGCCTTATCCTGGGTTTCACGATATGGCAAGCGGCTGAGGTTGACGCTGCCAAAGCCTTCAAAGAGTTTCTCTTGATACAATAGCTTGCCCGATGTGTCTATCACCGCCAAAAAGCCGCTGTTATCATCAAAGCCATTCATAATTTTATTGGTGTTTTTATACGAAATTGTGCCCACGATAAATTCGGTGCTGCCGTCATTGTCAAAATCACCATAAAGCAGTGAGTGGACGATACACGGCATATCAAAGCGCCACTTCACCTCTCCCGTCTCAAAGTCATAAACCACGATGCCACGCGGACTGGAGGAATAGCCCACCAACATCCTGCACACCAGCTCCAGCCTGCCATCGCCGTCGATATCTGTCAAATATTCGGGGTAAATGGTGGCATTCCAATCCCAGGTGGGCTGGGGTTCGCCCTCAATACTGCGGATGGCTTCAAAACGTCGTTCCTCGCGTTTGAGCGGGGTTTGCCAGATATAACTGGTGCCCACCAGGCCCACATTCACACCATCATTAAATGAATAAAACATCCAAGGCTTGTCATCAACGGGATTCACCAGGGAATTGATGCCACGGTATTGACTGGTCATGGCATATTGGGAAATTATGCTGCCATCCAAACGCCGCACATAGAGGGAATTGATGCCAGATGCAGGTGCATCGGCAATGATCAGCATGTCTTCGCCATTACCCTGAAGATCTGCAAACTTATAGTTGGTGGCGGGATTATCCAAAACGTGCTTATAGCGAGGTTCCAAAACGTGTGTTGGATAATCGGCAACAGGCTTGCAGGCTGCCATCATGACCATTAATATAATAAACAAAAAGAGGTTTCTTTTGTACAAAATAACTCCTT
>JAAYQD010000383.1 GCA_012519465.1 Candidatus Cloacimonadota bacterium | reverse complement strand
GCTTTTGCTTGAGATTTCCCGTGCTTTGCCAGCCCAGACGGTCTCTATCTGATGCCCAAAAATCCGTGGTTTCATACATCAGGGCATGAATGCCACTTAAGGTCCCTCCATTCCAGCGGAAAGAATTGCTGAGATAGGGATACCAGAGCTTGCGATCCATCCCTTGAGAGGTGACGAGGCCAAAGCCGAGGGCAAGCCCGCTGATGCCATAATTCAGCTTGTTAAGTAGTTGGATTTGCTGCTCTGCTCCAAAGGTGTGACCATTGATTGAGGAGTAACTAAGGGTTTGTTTTAGCGGGCGGAAGAAGTTGTTGGAAACCTGACCTTCAAAAATTAGGTCTTTATTATTAATATCGTATATTATGCTGGCAATCCAGAGGGGAATATCTCCCAGGATGTCTCCACCAGCCAGCTGAAAGCCCACTTGCAGGGTGTCTTCAGATACACTGATATAAGGAATCCGGTAAAGACGTGGCCAGAGCGCATGTGCGATATTCGCCATATATCCGCCTCTTTGGATGGGATATTGCTCCAGCACCATGTGATCAGCAGGGGCTTCCAGGCGGGCGTAGGGCGGTTCCACACGTTCAGAGGGCAATACAAACCTGGATTCCTGCAGGTGATCGCTATAGATGTCCTGTCCGCGGGAATTCATGGAGACAAAGAAGTGGTTGCCATCCTGGGTGGGTACAGCCCATCTGAGCTCGGTGAAATCACCCAACTTCAGGGTTTCGCCAGTGTGTGTATCAAAGATATACATGCCGTTGTTGCCGCCATACACGGCTTCGTAATAAATCCTGCCATCTTTCACCAAAACTATGCTTTCACCGTAGGGGGTATCAATGAGGGGTTTTAAGGTTTTCCTGTCCAAGTCCAATTCAAAGATGCTGTTATTGCGGTAAAAGGTACGGGCAGTAACAAATAGCTTCCCCTCTTCGTGGTGAATGCCTCCAATCAGATAGTTGAGCGTGGCCATCAGCTCTTTGCTGCCAGTCTTTGGATCAAAGCGGTAAATATTGTTATTTTGGTGGGTCGCATCGTCTTCAGCAGTGATGATGCTGCCATCTGGTAACACAGTGAAGGCACGGATGGGACCCTTGAGGAGCTTTTTGGAGCCGCCACCCATCAGGGGCTTTTGCCATATTTCACAGATCACGCCAAAGCCATCATATTCGTTGTTATCAAAGCCTTTTACCATCTCCTGGCGGGAATAGTATAGGGTATTGCCCGCAATCTGGAATCCGGCGGGGAATTCTGTGGCTTGTGTGAGGATTGTTTCTTCCATTTCAAATCTTTGTGGATCATGCAGGCGCACAATGCGATGAGAGCCAAAGCTGCTGAGGGGACCGGTTTTATCCCGATGATAAGCGCTGTAGTATAAATCGCCCCGATAGTATTTCAGATTGGAGATTTCCCAGCCGTGGTTGGTGACTGCCTGAATCGGGAATTTGGTTTCTTTTGTATATTCATGGCGATGCCATTCTGCCCACAATTCCTGCAAGGTTTTGCCGTAGGTATCCTTGTAAGCCTGATCCAAGGAGAGTCCGGAATAGATGGGGTTCAGATAAGAAAAGAGGTTGGAACCGGTGTGATTGAAGAGGATGGAAAACTTTTCCTGCCCGTATGTATCAGCCAAAAACTGATAGAAGCTGCCGCCATAAACATAGTAATTTGCCAAAGGGGCGCTTTGACTATAATAGCCAGCCTGAGCCAGCGAGGGCATCTTGCCTTCTTTGGATAGCGCTGAAATGATGGCTGGATAGGTGCCGCCATTCATCCTGCCACTAAACTTGGATAAGGCTGATTCCCCATAAACGGTGATGGCTTCACTCATCCAATTGGGCTGATAGAGATTGGGATAGAGGAGATTGCCAAAGAGGAAACGCAATAGAGCCGGCTCATCATCAATCTTGGTAATCTGAGCCAAGTGAATATATTCATGCATTCCCACAGTAAGCCACCAATCCTCTCCATTGGCAAGCACATCGCCACTGGGAGGATAGGCAAAGACGGCAATCTTGTGGCTGGGAACGTTTGTATAGCCATTCACCAGGTTGCCCATATCCTCGATCACAATGGGAACCTGGGGCACCTTGTTGCCCGTGAGGTCTTCCACATAGGGTCGGCAATATTCCATTGCCTGCAAGAGGTTCAAGGCTTCCGTCTCCCAGCCAGCCCGATAATAGATCTTAAAACTGGGTGTGCTGATGCTCTCGTACATTGCAAGTGCCATGCCGTGGGTGGGAATCAAGAAGAGGATGATGAGAAAGATTATAAAATAACGATGCATTATAGCTCCAATTTAATATTGTTTTTATGTGTTGATGATAGTGCCTGCCAGCCCATCCTTATGGGTGGAAACGGGG
>JAAYQD010000382.1 GCA_012519465.1 Candidatus Cloacimonadota bacterium | reverse complement strand
GTCTTTGTTGCATATTTTTCTCCCGTACTGATTTGTGTTTTTGTTTGAGTTCAAATCAATGCTACAGGCGAATATATGCAACACTTTTCTTTTAGAAACGGATGGCTACTGCATTAAATAGGTTGAATTGGTGTTTCCTTCATTCTAATCGCGAGCGAAGCGAGCTCCTTAAAGAGTCTCGGCAGAGTCGGCATTTCAGGACAACTGTAATTTTTTATAAACCACGAATTACCCTAATTCAGCGAATTACACTAATTCAAAATAGACTCAGCCCTTGTTCACTGTCCACTGTCCACTGTTCACTGTTCCCTAAGCACGCTTGCGTGCGTCCTGCTTTAGTGAAGCCTCTGTTCCCTGTCCCCTGAGCCTGCTTCAGGCAGGCTTCCCCATTAGATGCGCTTGTGATGTGGTTGTGATACCCAGCAATCCGCTGGGAGAGACAACGGCATCACAACGGCATCTAATAGGAAAGTAGAGGGATGTTCCCGGATGCAATAAAAAGGGGAGGGGATGGGATATAAAATGAGAGCGGCGAGGAATATTTCCACTTGACACCAAAGCCCCACATAAAAAACTGGTATACTAAGTAAGAAATAACAGTTTATTATAAAGGAGTTTTCGATAATGAAACGCACATATCAACCCTCCAACCGTTCTCGCAAAAACACACACGGTTTTCGCGGCAGGATGGCTACGTACAACGGACGCAAGCTCTTAGCGCGTCGTCGTGCCAAAGGAAGAAAACAATTAAGCGTATGAGCAATGGCGCGCTTGATCACGCGGCACAGCGAGTATGTGAGCCTTTACCCTCCGCACTTCTATGTTCGGTCGGATCATTTTGTAGCAGCGGTACAATCTGCTGAAGGTGAGTTTGCGCTTGGTATCACGATTAGTAAGAAAATCGGCAATGCCTGCCGGCGCAACAAACTCAAAAGGTGCATCAAAGCTTGGTTTCGTATGGCTGGTCCCGTATTGCCGCAGTGTTTTAAGCTCAACCTTATAGCACGTCCGGGCGCGGCAGAATTGTCATGGCCTCAAATTTGCCTTCAGCTGGATCAGTTGATTCACAAGCTCGTCAGTCGTTGATACACCGTATCTTGCGGCTGCCCAATTATTTATTCATTGCGCTCATACGTTTTTATAAAATGGCAGTTTCTCCGATAATGCCGCAAACCTGCAGATTTTATCCCTCATGCAGTCAGTATGGGCTGGATGCATTTCGTAAATATAACATTTTCAAAGCGATGGGGCTGACCGTGTGGCGCGTATTGCGCTGCAATCCTTTCAATAAAGGCGGTTATGATCCCCTTCCTTAGACGAGGAAAACCTTGGAAAAAAGAACTCTAATCGCAATAATACTAATGTTGTTGCTCTATCTGGTGTTCCAGCAATTTATCTGGAAACCCGCCCCCGCCGCACAACCATCCATTGAAGAACCCATGCAGGCTCAGGCGGCTGATCCCGTGGCAGACAGCCTGGTTGCCAAAGTGGCAGCCGTGCCCGACAGCCTGTCAGAGGCGGATATTCCCATCACGCAAGTTACGCTGCAAAATGAGGTGATGGAGATGAGCTTTACCAATCAGGGTGGTAATATCTCACAGATCAGGCTCAAGAAATTCAATCAGGATGATGGAGAGGCGGTACAGCTGGTGCCGGATGGCTCGGTGATGGCTGGGCTCAGCGTTACCCATCCTGCATCCAAGACCGATCTCAATAGTGTGGTATTTAACCATCGGATGAGTGCGGATTCCAGCAGTGTGGATTTTTGGCTGGGAGACGAGGAAGCCCCTCTCCTCCTGCGCCGCTATACGCTGGATCAATCTTATGGCATCGCGATGCAGGTGAAGATTGATGGCATGGGTGCCGTCAATGGGCTGTCGCTTGATTTTGGCGCGGGCATAGCCGATAGCGAAACCTATACCAAGTACAAGGATCAGGATTACAAATTCATCTATTATGCCAATAACGAGCAGACCAAGATGACTTTGGCAAAACTGCGCAAGAAAGGCGTGCAGGGGCAATTCAACAGCTTCCGTTGGGCTGCTCTGCGCAGTAAGTATTTTGCCATTGTGCTCAATGAAAAGGAGCCGCGCCTCAACGCCACCATGGCGGCTTTTGCCAATCAGAATACTGGCAATCCCGCCTTGCAACTGGAGTTTAAGAGCCCCAGCGCAAGCGAGAACTGGGATGCAAGCTATCTCATCTACGCAGGGCCTGCAGATTATGACATCCTGACAAATTATCAAGACCAAATGGAGAATGTGGCAGAGCGGGGACCGGGCTGGCTGCGCTGGCTGGCCAATCTCATCGCCTCCTTCCTCAAATTCCTGCATGGTTATATCCCCAATTATGGGCTGGTAATCATCATCTTTTCCATGCTGCTCTCGCTGATCCTGACCTCCGTCCAGCAACCCCTCACCCGCAAAGGGATGGAGGCAAACGTAAAGATGCAGAGCATCCAACCGGAGATGGATGCAATCCGCAAGCGCTATCCCAACGATACCAATCAGCAACGCATAGAGATGGCAAAGCTGCAGCAGGAACACGGCATCAATATGTTTGGCGGATGCATCACCTTTGTGCCGCTGCTCATCAATATGCCCATTCTCATCTCTCTTTACAATGTCTTACGCTACACTTTGGATATGCGCAACGCCAGCTTCATCCTGTGGTGGCAGGATCTCTCTTTGCCAGATAAATACTATGCGCTGCCCATCCTGATGGCACTCACGATGATAGTCCAAAGCCGATTTTTGAAGCCACCCACACCTGCTGATGCAAGAT
>JAAYQD010000381.1 GCA_012519465.1 Candidatus Cloacimonadota bacterium | reverse complement strand
TGGTATCATCGATGCCGCCAGATGCCGTCACCCTCAAATCATAAAGCTCATACAAAGGCAGATTGGGCACCAGTGCGCTCAGTTCCCATCGATTGGGAGAGCCAAGGTATTGGGCAGAGGAGACTTCCAAAGGGATCTGGGTGGGTCCCCGCCGCAATTCCAACTGCCAGCCGCTGGTGTTGGCAGGTGCCAGACAGGTCACCTTGATGGTTTCACCGGGAATGTGGATGGCAGGGATATTCAGGATGGGCATCTGAATCACGGTGAGGGTATCGCCGGGTGCGTTCAGAGGGCTGAAAGCCGCCAGAGACACGGCAAACAGGATGAAGGCAAAGGTAAGCAGTGCCCTGCGGAAGGCGGGTTTTGACTGTGGCTGTATCTTGCATCTAATCATATCTCCACTCAGCTTCAAAATGGCTTATTTTGTCAATAAAAATGTCAATATCCGCCCATTAGCCACCCTTGTACCACCCTTGTCTCACCCTTGCTTAGACAAAGGAGAGACAAGGGTGGTTAACAGGGAAGGATCAGGTTTTAGGCAGCGTTAGCGCCGCTACCCTGGTCTCTGGTCTCTGGCCTCTAACCTCTGCTTACCCACCTACAAGTCATATTCCGCAGCCACGGTCACCGAGATGCTCTTGGAGCGTGTATCCGTGCTGTAATAGCCATAATCTGATACATCCGTGGAGTAGGGCTCCGTAATCTGAAACACTCCTGCACGGGCAAATTTGAGCTTGCCCAGCTTGCTTTTGGAGGCTCCTGTGATTTCCTTGGCGCGATCCATGGCGTCTGTGGTTGCCTCGGCTATCAGTTGCTTTTTCAGCTCCGGCAGTTTGCTGTACAGATACTCCAAATCAGAGCGTTGCAACAGCAGCCCTCTATCGGCAAAGAAGGAGGGATCCAGCGCCTGGCTTTCCACCTTGCTGATATCAGACGAGAGCAGATATAGGGATTGGGTGACGCTATACGAGGTGAGATGCCCATAATCGCTGTAAATCCCAGAGCTTGTAGGGGGCTGGATATTGATATCCTTTTCTTCAAACCCTGCTTTGATGAGGCGCGCCTTATAATCGTTCATATCCTTGGAAAGCGAATTGTATGCATCCTTCAGCTCGTCGATATAGGCGGTCTTTTGCAGGGAAAGGCTCCACTTTACAAGGTCTGATTCAAATTGTTTGCTGGCATAGCCTGTCACGCGCAGGGTGCGTTCTTGCATTCTGCTTTGCATAAAGTAAGAGCCCAAAGCTGTGAGCCCCACGATGAAGGCAATGGAGGCAATGATGATGCTGCGCTGTATGCCGCGCTCTTTACTGGCCAATTCCCAGATAATGATGCCCACGATAGCTATGACGGGCAGCCAACTGATAAAAGCAAGCATTGGTATTTCTCCTAAGTCTTATTTAATCCAGATGATCCAAAAAGCGGTCATCTCCGCTGATTTCTGCAAAACGCTTTTCCCCATCATACACAAAGCGGATGCAGAGGTTTTTGTATGGCAACAGATTTTCTGCCAGTTCCGGCCATTCTATCAGGGTCACTCCGCTTTCTATCATATCGAATATCCCCAAATCCATCAGCTCATCCTCTTCATTCATGCGATACAGATCGAGGTGATACAGGGGCAAGAGGCCGGTATGGTATTCTTTCAAGAGGATAAAGGAGGGGCTGTCGATTTCATCGGTGATGCCCAGGGCATTGCCCAGTTCTTTGGCAAAGGTGGTTTTGCCAGCGCCCAGCTCTCCATAGAGGAGGATCACGTCTCCACATTTGATGAGCGGAGTAAGGTATGTTGCCAGATCGGCGGTATCTTCAAGGGTATCAAGTGCAAATATCTTTTTCATGTTTGTGTTTCCTATCTAATCATTTATTTGCAAGACAAAAAAGCCCCAAAAGCTGGCCTGATAATCCAGAGTCGCTTTTGGGACTCTTTGTTCTTTGCAGTCCTGATTATATATTATTCACATTATTGGCAGATGGCAAGAGCAAATTGCCATCATGCTTTATTTCCGTCTTTTGGGCCTGCAGGTGGCTACCGGCAAAACCATCTCTTCCAAGGATACGCCACCATGCTGGAAGGTGCCATTATACTGGCGCTGATACTGATGGTAGGCGTTTGGATACACAAAGTAGTAGTCATCCTTGGCAAAGATAAAGTTATCCACGATGCTCTTGGAGGGCAGCCCATATTCCATCGGCTTTTTGGCAAAGAGGGCATGACGGTCGTTTGCCGTCAGGTTTTTGCCTTCTTTATAGCGCACGGTTACGGATGCATCGCGATCTCCCACCACCTGGGTGGCACGGTTTACCTTGATGGAGCCGTGGTCTGTGGAAATCACACAGATGGCATCCTGTTTGGCAATCAGGCGCAGCGCCTCATAGAGGGCGGAGTGTAAAAACCAGTGTTTGGTGAAGGCACGCAAGCCTTCCTCGTGGGGGATGGTTTCCTGCAAAATCTTATCTCGGGAGCGGTGATGAGCCAGGAGGTCCAAGAAGTTATACACCAAGACCACCAGGTTTTCCTTGTTCCAGGTCTCTATCTTGCGCAATACAAAGTTCCCCTCTTCCATATTGAATATCTTCACATATTTGGAGGCGGGGTCCAGCTGATAGCCAAGTTCCTTCACGTGTTCATCCAAAAGCTGGTGTTCATTGCGGTTGCGGCTGTTATCCAGCTCCCCGGAGGTTACCCAGTATTCAGGAAAGCGCTTGGCAATATCAATGGGCAAGAGCCCGCTGAAGATGGAATTGCGCGAGAATGGCGTTGCCGTGGGCAGGATGGAGTAATACAGGTCCAGATCCACGTCAAAGAGCTCCTGGATATAGGGTTCGATAGCCAGATATTGATCCAGCCTCATGCAGTCTATGATGATAAAGTAGATGGGCACGCCTTCATCAAAATGAGGGGCGATGTATTGGGATACCAGATCGAATGAGAGGTTGGGGCGGTCGTCGCTCACCAGCCAGTTGCGATAGTTGCGCTCGATGAAGTTTGTGAATTCCGTATTGCAATTACGCTTTTCCAAAAAGTGGGTTTGGCGCAGGTCTTCGTCATTCACCTCATCGATTCTGAGGTCCCAATTTGCCATATCGCGATAGATATTCGCCCATTCTTCCCAGTTGGGGCTGTCAAAAAGTCTTTGATTCAGCTGAGCCACATAGCGGGCATATTGTTCGCCCATCTGGTTTGCCCTGATCTCATCTGCTTGGAATATCTTTTTGATCGCCATGATAATCTGGCTGGGATTCACGGGTTTGATCAGATAATCAGATATTTGTGAGGCGATGGCTTTATCCATCAGCCCTTCTTCTTCGCTTTTGGTTACCATCACAATGGGGATGGCACTGTTGATGCGTTTGATCTCCTGCAAGGTGGCAAGGCCATCCAAGCCGGGCATCATTTCATCCAGGATTACGAGGTCATACTTTGTTTCCAACACCTTTTCGATGGCGTCGGTGCCGTTGTTGCAGGTATCCACCTCATAGTTGCGCTCTTCCAAAAAGAGCACAAAGGGTTTGAGCAGATCTATTTCATCGTCTACCCATAGTATTTTCATTTGCCTCATGGAGCATCCTCTTTATTGGTTTGAAGTTCTGTTTCAAATGCACGCTGCCGTTCTTTCACTAACTTTTTCACGGCTTCCGCATCTGCGTCTTGAAAATATAGCGCAAGCTTAAAATTGAGCTCAGCGCGAGAGCAATTGAACCATGCCAGCATCTTCTCCATATATTGATCTATATACACTTTCTTCACGTCTGTATCGGCTTCCTTTTGCTGTTCCCGATACTCTTTGATGTGTTCTCGCAAATCCGCTGTGGAAAGCTCACTCGCCAAATCCACCCATTCATCACGCTCTCCCCAGTCAGACTTTTGCACCAGGGGACGGATCATCTGCAAACGGTCAAAGCCAATCTCATTCAAAGAGATTTCGTCCACATCCATCTCTTCTATAAAAAGATCAAAGGTCTGCACCATCTTGGATGCCAAGCTGCTGCTCATCTTATATTCCGTTTCCACAAATTCCTTAAAGGTGCTATAACCCTTAAATTTGAAGAGCTTGCCCCGCTTGATATCGGAGAGCAGCTCGCCCAAGGTGATAAAGTTTTCTTCCAAAGCCTGGCTCAGCCGTGCTACAGCGTTAAATTTCTCGTCTGGCGTCATTGCTTCTGATTGTTCAAATTTTGCTTTCATTCACTTCCTTCCCTGATTTTGATGGGGTAATATACCTGTGTTTCCGCGGGGAAACTGCCCTCGCGTACCTCGTTTACATATTCACTGAGGGCGCTCACTGTTTGTGCCCCCAATTCTCCATACACTTTTACAAACTTTGCCACATTGGGGTTCATACCCAGCATGTCATGCCATACCAACACCTGACCGTCTGTGTGGCGTCCGGCGCCGATACCGATGGTGGGGATGGATATGGCTTTGGTGATCTCTTTGCCCAAAAGCTCCGGAATGCCTTCCAAGACTAACATAAAGGCTCCGGCATCTTCCAATAGCCTTGCCTGCTGCATGAGATCCTCGTGGGCTTTCACGGATTTGCCCTGCACCTTATACCCGCCAAAACGGTGTACACTCTGGGGAGTGAGCCCAATAT
>JAAYQD010000380.1 GCA_012519465.1 Candidatus Cloacimonadota bacterium | reverse complement strand
CAGACATCGAATTATTCAAGTTTGCAAACGATGAATCTTTCGTGAAAATAAACGAAAACGTTCGTGGAGCGGATGTGTTTGTAATCCAACCCACCTGTCGTCCTGTAAATGATAATATGATGGATCTCTTGATCATCATTGATGCCCTCAAGCGTGCTTCTGCACAGCGCATCAATTGTGTGATCCCCTATTATGCCTATGCCCGTTCCGATAAAAAGGATCAACCTCGCGTGCCTATCACTGCCAAATTGGTGGCAGATTTGATCACAATAGCCGGTGCCCACCGTGTGATAACCGTGGATTTGCATGCCGATCAGATACAAGGCTTTTTTGATATCCCCGTAGACCACCTCTTTTCCGTGCCCACCTTCGCCAGATTCTTTCACACCATGCAGATGGATAATATCGTGGTGGTAAGCCCGGATTCTGGCGGTGCCATCCGCGCCCGTGCTTTGGCAAAACGGCTGGATTGCGGATTGGCGATTGGAGATAAGAGACGTAGTGGCAATGACGACCAAGCTGAACTGCTCAACATCATCGGAGACGTGAAGGGCAAAACCGCCATCCTCTTTGATGATATCATCGATACCGGTGGCAGCCTCATCAAAGTGGCACACGCCCTTGCAGAGCATGGTGCCCACAAGATACTGGCTGCCTGCACCCATGGTGTTCTTTCCGGCAAATCGGTGGAAAACCTGGAAAAATCACCCATCGAAAAGCTCTATGTGACCAATACCATCCCTTTAAATGAAGAAAAAGCAAAGTGTAAAAAGATAGTGCAGCTCTCCATTGCCGAGATGTTGGCCATGGCAATCAAAAAGATCCACATCGAAGAATCTTTAAGCGTTTTATTTAAATAGTAATCCCAAACTGGAGGAATAAATGATACTAAATCTCGCAGCACAACCTCGCAAAACGGTGAGAAAATCTGACCTCACCAAGCTGCGTGCAGATGGCATGATCCCTGCCGTACTCTATGGCACCGAGATGGAATCCACTTCCATTTCTGTCAGCCAGTCAGAGTTTATCCGTTGCTACAAAAAAAGCTTCGAAGAATTGACCTTTTATGAGATAGAACTTGAGGGCAAAAAATACCATACCATCCTCAAAGACAAGCTGATCCACCCCGTGAGCCGTCAGTTTTTGCATATCGATTTTCTGGTCATCCCAGCCACCGCTGAAATGGAATTCGACGTCCCCATCCGCTTTGAAGGGGAGCCCGCCGGCGTCTTGGAAGGCGGCTTTGCCGATATCATCCAAAGAAGCGTCAAGCTGGTGTGTCAGGCAAGCAATGTGCCCCAATTGGAGCTGGATATCAGTGGCTTGCATGTGGGTGATTCATTGCGTGTGGGAGACCTGCCCAAAGGCAATTGGACATATAGAGACGATGATGACGTAGCCCTCATCGTGATGCACGCCAAGAGAGTGGAAGAGGAAGTGGAAGTGGACGAAGACGCCGCAGACGAAGCTGCTGATGGCGATGCCGCTCCCGAAACCGACGAATCACAGGAGTGAAGCTAATTCTGGGACTTGGAAACCCCACCGAGCGCTATCAAGATACGCGCCACAACCTGGGGTTTATGTGCCTGGACCTTTGGTGCCGCACCCACAAAAAGAGATTCAAAAGTGATGACTTGTATGACTATATCATTCTCAAGGACGCAGTTTTGCTAAAGCCTGCCACTTGGATGAACAGATCAGCCGATGCAATTCGCCCTGCCCTCAAGAGATGGAATATCTCCGAGAGCCTGGTGGTGTATGACGATCTGGAATTGCCTGCTGGCAGTATGCGCGTGCGCTCTGGAGGAGGCGATGGAGGTCATAATGGCATCAAATCCCTTTTTGAGGTATTGCCTTCCGATACGCTCAAGCGCATCCGCCTGGGAATTGACAAAGATGCCCGGATGGATGCAGCAGAGTATGTCTTACAAAAAATCCCGGCAGATCAGGAAGAGCTGATCCAGCCCATGCTGGAAAAAGCCGTTCAGCTGCT
>JAAYQD010000379.1 GCA_012519465.1 Candidatus Cloacimonadota bacterium | reverse complement strand
TGGTTTGCGAGGATGTCACATAGGGATAGCTGCCATACACGAGGTCCAAAAGTGTGCCCTGAGCACCCTCAAAGAGGATATGCTTATCCTGCAAATGCCAATCCCACAACAGCTCATCCGTCTGTGCCAAATATGGTTTTAAAAATTCATACACGCCCTGCAGATCCGCCAGCTTTGCCTCCAAATCCTCCAGCTGGATCTGATGATGTTCATACAGCGCTTGCAAACGCATGCCCAGCCATTCCGGATGAGCCAGATCTATCAGGCGCAAAGCCCGGCGTGAAACCCTGTCTGCATAAGCAGGACCAATGCCGCGCCCGGTGGTGCCTATCTTTGCCTCTCCCAGTCTCTTCTCTTGCAACTGATCCAATTCCTGATGGAGGGGCAACACCATGGAGGCTCTTTCATCTATATACAACCTGCCCTCAAAATTAATGCCAGAATCCTGCAAAGCACGCATTTCGTCTCTGAGGCGGAAGGGATCCACCACCACGCCAGAGCCAATTACACAATTACACTCAGGATACAGTATCCCCGCAGGAACGCTGTGAAATACATATTTACGCCCTTCCACCACGATGGTATGACCGGCATTGGCGCCGCCCTGAAAACGCACCACCACATCGGCTGATGCGCCCAAATAATCCACCACTTTCGCTTTTGCCTCATCTCCCCACAAGCATCCGAGAATGGCAAGTGTGCTCATATATTACTCCATATTTTTGATAGTATCATATCATGGAAAGGGGATAATTCTGTCAACTCAAATCTATTTCCATTTTCCCCTATTTGATTCCAGCCTTTTTTCATTCACCAATATACCCCTTCTATAATACATAGAGATACGCGGGTGCAAATGCTATAATGGAGTTCACCACTCACCTTCAACAATCTGCCTGGTATGCCGATACAAAAAGGTTATAACATTTAATAGCGCGCACATATTGTGCCACCCTGCAAGTATTATCTTGCGGTATCCTACCCCTTCCCATCAATGATTTTGTCAAAATAAAAAGCCCGGCGTGATACCGGGCTTGACATCTTCAAAATACGTAAATATCAATGACCTACTGTACGTTCCAGCTCGTCAAAAGCCATGGAAGCCTTGAATTGGTTATAAAGGGCTTCTTCGTTGCGGATGTTGTTGTAAAGCTGTTTCTTAACTTCCGTTTTGGGGATCTTGAGCTGCAGATAAGTGGTTACACGGGGACCGCCATATTCAGTTACCTGGCGGGATTCCATCTGACCGTTGATCACGCCGGAGAATGTGGCGTTTGATACCGTTTTGATCACTTTCTGGGTAAGAGCCAAAAGCTGAGGATCAAACACACCTGCTTCTTCTTCATAGGTCTTCAGCATGCCCATCACTTCTGTTTCCACATATTGGGCTGCCTCAAAAAGAGCAGAGTTCTTTGCAGTATCTATGGATGTGCTCAGCTTTACGTTTGTGCCAATGCCGTATGTACACACATAGGCGTCATCTTTCTGAGTGTTCCACCAGGATGGGAAATGTATTACTTCACCTTCAACATGGGATACACGGGTCTTATTTTTTCCACAGGCGGAAAAAGCCACCAGCAAAAGAATTGCCAGTAAGACAAACAACACTTGTTTGGACTTCATTGGTTCCTCCATTTTTTTAATCTTTTAAATTGATAGTCACTTGCAAATACAAATACTGTGATGCAGAGTATTCTGTCAATCTTAATTTGAAAGGTCTCTCTTGGAAAAGTTAATAATAACGACACGGCTGCTCCTTTTGGTCCATTATTCTATTCTGTTATACTTGGCAAATCATCAGAACCTGCACCATTATTTATGGGAATGGTCACCAAGTTTGCCAAGATATCCACGCTCTGGCTCAATTGCAGCTCATAATCATCCGTCTCATCCAAATCGATCAGGAGGCGCAAGCCCTTGGAGCTATCAATGCTCATCGGCTGCGCTGTTTTGGACATAAAGCCCAGGATCACAGCCTTATCCGGAACCCGCTCTGGCTTCCATTCCAAGACCAGCTGATTCTTTTGCACCTTACACGTAGCCAAACCCGCCTGATTGGCAATGGTATCCATCTTGAAAAAGAGCAGCAATAGCTGAGCTTGCTGGGGCAGCGGACCAAAGCGATCGCTGAGCTCATCTTCCATCTGCGTGATTTCTTCCAGGGTGCCAAACTCGCTCAAACGGCGATAGATGCCCAGGCGTTGCTCGTCGTTATCTATATATTCCGGAGGGAAATAGAGGTCAATCTCAGTCTTGACCTTGGTGCCGGGGATTTGCTGGATGTCGTTTTCCAAAGACACCTCCTGCCCGCTGCTGCCATAGGTGACTGCCTTTTCCAGGAGGGAATTGTAATAATTGAAACCGATAGCCTGGATGATGCCGCTTTGTTTGGTGCCCAGGATGGCACCGGCACCGCGCAATTCCAGATCCCGCAATGCCACTTGAAACCCAGCCCCCAGATAGTCGTATTGGGTAAGCGCCTCCAGCCTGCTTCTGGCCTCTGCCGTGCTGCCGCTGGGCATCAATAGATAGCAATAGGCACGCCGGTTGCTGCGCCCCACACGCCCCCGCATCTGATAAAGCTGTGCCAAACCGAAGGTATCAGCACGGTCGATGAGGATGGTATTGGCGTTTGCGATATCGATGCCATTTTCCACAATCGTGGTGGAGACCAACACCTGAAATTCCTTGGCTATAAACGCCTGCATCACATCTTCCAAACTGTTTTCGCTCATCTGGGCATGACCCACGGCAAAGCTGATGCCCGGCATCGCGCTGCGGAGCTCATCCGCCACGTGCTCTATGGTTTGCACGCGATTGTGGATAAAAAACACCTGTCCGCCCCGGTCTGTTTCTCGGCGGATGGCATCGCGAATCACTTCCATATCCCGCGCTGTGATGATGGTACGGATGGGCAGCCGCTCCTTGGGAGAGGTCTGCATGAGGGAGATTTCCTTCAGCTTTGCCAGCGCCATATTCAGGGTTCTGGGAATGGGCGTGGCGCTCATATACAGCGTATCCACGTTGCTTTGCAGCTTGCGCAGCTTGTCTTTGTGTCTCACGCCAAAGCGGTGTTCCTCATCTATTATCAAAAGCCCCAGCTTTTTGAATTTCACGTCTTTGGAAAGCAGGCGATGGGTGCCGATCACTATATCCACCAGCCCCTGATGCAGGTCTTCCAAATCCTGTTTGATTTGAGCTTTATCGCGGAAACGGCTCAGCATCGCCACCCGCACCGGATACTGGGCAAAGCGCTCTTTAAATACCCGCCAATGCTGTTCTGCCAAAAGGGTGGTGGGCACCAATACCGCCACTTGCGTATTGGAATTGACCGCCTTAAAAGCCGCCCGGATTGCCACCTCCGTCTTGCCAAAACCCACGTCTCCACACAAGAGCCTCTCCATGGGCACAGTGGATTCCATATCCAGCTTGATCTCTTTGGTGGCTCGTGATTGATCCGGCGTATCCTCATAGATGAAAGAGCTTTCCAGCTCCTCTTGCCAAGAGCTGTCCGCCTTGTGGGCAAAGCCCTGCTTCCCCGCTCTTTGGGCATACAGGCGCACGATATCCGCCGCCACCAATTCTATCTGCCGCGCTGCCTTGCGCTTGGTATTTTGCCAGCGGGCAGAGCCAATGCGGTGCAAGGTGGGTTTGGCGCCTTCCTCGGCGATGTATTTGCTCACCATCTGCAATTGATAGGTGGGCAGATACACCTTGTCGTCATTGGCATAGCGCAGCATCAGGCATTCCGTATCCTGGCCGTCCAGCCGGATAATGGCAAGCCCTTCAAACACGCCAATGCCATGCTCCTGATGCACCACATAGTCTCCGGGTTTGAGGGATTGATAATCCACAATCTCCTCTCCGGGGGAAAAGCGCGGGGTATAACGCTTGCGTCGGTAACGGTTGAAGATGCCGTGATCCGTCCACATCACCGGTCCTGTGATGCCTATGCCAAAACCGTGATGGAGCACGCCGATATGATGCTCTGCTGTCACATCATAATCCTTTAGGAGCAGCTGGGTGCGCTGGCTTTGGCTCTGGTTATCAAAGAGCAGGATATTGCGCCGCCCTTCGCGGGTGTTTTCCCTCAAACTGGCTGCCAGAAAATCCAGATCTCCGCCAAAAGAAGGCTGTGGTTCAAACACCGTCTGGATGGGCAGATTGGGAAGCGGCAGGGCAAATTCGCTCTGAGAAAACAAGATGCTTGCTCCGGGGCGCACCAAACTCTTCAGATATCGCTCATCTGCCATCACCTTATCCGGCACCGTCACCCTCACGGCGGGCTTGCTTTCCAGCTCCTTCTGGTATTGGGTATGCACTTGCAGCACCAGCTCCTCATATTCATCCATCACATATTTGTAGTTATTGAATATAATCAGGCGCTCTGGGGAGGCAAAGTAATCCGCAAAGGTGCACAGCTGGGGCAATAGCTGACCATAGTGGCTTTCGATGCCCTCATAGAATCCTTTTTCCTGGATTTGCCGGGCAAAATGATGTTTGGGATCAATATCCTGCAGGTTCAATTCACGGGAGGGGATGATGGTATAGCTATCGATTTCCCCCGGGATGGAGCGCTGAGTATTGGCAGAAAAGTGGCGGATGGATACTATCTGATCGCCAAAAAACTCCAGCCTGGCAGGCTTTTGCGCTGGAGGGCTGAAGATATCCATGATGCCGCCCCGGCGCGAATACTGAAATACTTTGGAAAGCTGAAATTCATTTTCATAGCCCATGTTAAAGAGCTTTTCAGCTAATTCCTCAGGAGGGATTTCCATCCCCGGTTTCAGGCTAAGGATATGTTTGCCAATCTGTTCCGGCTTTGGCAGCAGCCGCGTGAGCGCACGGATGGAAAGGCTGTAAACCGCCGGCGAACCCTGCAAGCTCTGTGCCAAACACATCATCCGCGTGGCACGGATGGAATAGTGGGGAGAGCGCTCTTCATAGGGAAGTATCTCATAATCCGGCAGATAGCGTGCATTGTTAGCCCCGATAAACACTTGCAAATCGTCCCAGATATCCTCTGCCACTATATCATCCACGCTCACGATCAGGATATCCTTGCCCAGCTTTTGCCACAGCCACGCTGCCATCAGGGCACGGGCGCTTTGATTGAGGTGATGGGCTTGGACAATGCGCTCACCATCCAAAGAGGCAAGGATTTGCTGGGCAAATGGTTGCCGCTCCAGATCTTCCAATATCAGGGGTAGTATCATGAGGAGGAGGGGGGCTCCGTGTTTAAAAAGCTGCCCACAATCTTCAGCAGCTTGCCATTGGCAAAGGACACTGATACCAAAGCATTTTCACCCAG
>JAAYQD010000378.1 GCA_012519465.1 Candidatus Cloacimonadota bacterium | reverse complement strand
GGAGCATGGCCGATGAGCTATGCTCCAGCTCATCATTTTGGCATATCCATAAAAAAAACTCAAAAGAATAAACAAAATGACAAAAAAAGGGTGATAAAAGTGTCAACCTATGTCAGGATAAGACACAATACCAGATTATACAGTTTCATGCAGTTACACATACTATTATATTAAGGCAAAAACAAGGGAATGTCAACACTAACAATCCCACTGGAGCCTGAATTGTGAAAAGGGATGACAACCGTGATAGTCGTCATCCCATATTCTATATTATTATTAACAGTTATTCTGTTTGTGGTTCTTCCTGTTCGTTGGTTTCCGGTTCAGGAGTCTCTTCAGGGGTCTCTTCGGGAACTACTTCTTCAGGAGCAGGTGTTTCTTGTGGTTCTGTTTCTTCTGCGGGAGCTTCTTCAGGAGTAACTTCTTCTGGCTCAGCAGTTTCCTGATGTTTTGTTTCTTCCACTACGGGTTCAGGCTCTACTGTGGGTTCTTCCACGGGAGCCTCTTCCGCCACTTCCTCAGGAGCAGGCTCTTCTTCCACTGTGACTTCAGCTTCTACAGGCTCTGGGGCTGAATCTTCTTCAACGGGAGCTTCTTCTGCCGGAGCTTCCGCAACAGGTTCTTCCACAGGTTCTTTGGTGGGCGCCTCTTCGGCAACAACAGGAACCTCTTCAGGGGTGGCTTCCTGCTGTGTCTCCATTTCCTGTGTGGCTTCTGTTTCAGCTTCCAGGGCTTCCTGTTCTTTTTCCTGGCGGCGTTTTTCACGGCTCTGCTTTTCAGCTTTTTTCTTCAGGTTTTTGGCAATGCGATCACGGATATATTGCTCGTGAATGGCAAGGTATTCTTCCTGCAGCTTGAGATCACGAGAGAAGAAGAATGCTTTCACAGAGAGGATGAGCCGGCGATTGTCCATATCCAGCTCGATTACTTTGAGCGGCAATTCTTCACCCACGAAAAAGGCTTCTTCGGAGTGTTCCAGCTTGGGAATGGCGAGGTGTGAAATGGGCACAAAGCCTTCCACCACATCATTTTCCAGCTGGATATCCACCAACACTCCCTTGGGGATAAGCTTGCTGATGGTTCCTTTTACTTCGGTATTAACGGGAAGGAGGATATTCAGGTTTTCCCATGGATCGGGGCTCAGCTGTTTCACTCCCAAGGCGATACGGTGCAATACACGATCGATGGAAAGGATAACGGCTTCCACTTCCTGCCCTTTGCGATATACTTCGCGAGGGTGATAGACACGCTTTGTCCAGCTGATATCAGAGATATGAATCAGCCCATCGATGCCTTCTTCGATAGCCACAAAGGCGCCAAAGGCAGTGAGGCTCTTGATCTTGCGATTGAGGACGGTGCCAATGGGATAGCGGTCTTCAATGGTGAGCCAGGGGTTGTGATCCATCTGTTTCATACCCAGGGAGATGCGTTTGTTCTCCTTGTCCAGTTCCAAAACGATGGCGTTCACCGTGTCATCCACTTTCACAAACTTGCGGGCATCGGTAATTTTCTTTGTCCAAGACATCTCGGAGATATGCACAAGGCCTTCCACGCCGGGCTCGATTTCCACAAATGCACCATAGGATTTTACGCTCACCACCTTGCCGGTGATGCGGGTGCCTTCAGGGAATTTCACTTCAATGGTTTCCCATGGATGGGGCACCAGCTGTTTGAGTCCCAGGGAGATCTTCTGGTTTTCAGCATCAAATCCAATAACTTTTACTTTCAATTTATCACCAATATTGAGCATTTCGGAAGGATGTTTCACCTTGCCCCAGCTCATATCGGTGATGTGCAACAGGCCATCTATTCCACCCAGATCTACAAATGCACCATACTGGGTTATATTTTTCACTTCCCCGTCAAGCTCGGTATCCAGCTGGATTCTTTCCAACAGTTCAGCTCGCTTTACCGCTGCTTCATCTTCCAGCACGGCTTTGCGGGAAACGATAATGTTTCTGTGATCTTCATCCAGGCTCACCACTTTGAATTGCAGTTCTTTGCCGATAAAGGGATCAAAATTGGGGATGGGCTTGAGGGATACCTGGGAGCCGGGCAAAAACGCCTCAATTCCCAATACTTCCACGATCATACCTCCCTTCACTCTGCGACGTACCACGCCGGGCAGAGGGGATCCATCTTCATGGGCTTGCCTGATCTTTTCGATGTTGTGGATAAAATCTGCTTTTCTCTTGGATAATTCCAGCTTGCCTTCACCGTTTTCGATGCGATTGATATACACCTTGATCACGGAATTTAGCTCTGGAACACCGCTGTAGGCAAATTCACTGATGGGAATCACTCCATCAGATTTGTAGCCGATCGCCACTACAACATCTTTGTCTGTTACGCCCACTACTGTGCCTTCTTTGATTTCTCCGCTTTCAAAGCTTGCCGTGTATGCATCGATCATGCTCAGCATTTCTTTGTGCTCTTGCTCTTCTTTGCTCAGTTCAGCTTCAGGCTCTTCCGGCTTTTCGGGCAAGGGCTCAGACACGGGGGGTTCTTCAACAACCGGCTCAGCAGGCGTCTCTTCCATTGTTGGTGTTTCAGTTATGGTTTGGGGTTCAGTGAGTTCAGGTTCCACTTCCGGGGTTTCCTCCTGGCTTGTGGTCTCCTGGGTTTCGATAGGTTCCTGTGTTGGTTCGGAGCCTTGTTCCTCTGTGGGAACTTGCTCTTCTTCGTTTGTCTGCGACGTCTTGTCTATCCCTTCCAGCAGCTCTTGTTCGCTGAGGTCGGTTTTGACTTCGTTTTGATCATGAGTTAACATGATTCCTCCTTAAACAAGGGGATTTCTCCTACAGAAGTCACTCTGTCGGACTCCCCATTTATATCTTTAATTCTATTGTAAACTGCAACGATGGTCTCGGCAGGGGTGGATGCTCCGGCTGCCAAGCCCACATCGGTGAGACCGCAAAACCATTCCCGCTTCAATTCGTCTTCACCAGCCACATGATAACAACGGCTGTATTGATTGCAAAGCTGATATAACTGTCTGGTATTGGAGCTATTATGACCACCTATCACGATCACCACGGGAAGCTTTTGCGCAAGCTGGGCGGAGGCATCCTGGCGCTGTTGGGTGGCAAGACAGATGGTATTGAACACCCTCAGCTCGGTAACACGGGTGGATAGCCACGCCACCAGGTCTGCCAGATGCTGTGGTTTCTCCGTGGTTTGGGCTATCAGACAAATCTGGGATGAGGGCAAGGGCTCTGGGCGTTCATCCGCTCCCACTATTTGTGTTCCTCTGCCGCCCCATGATTGGATGGCGATCACTTCCGGGTGGTTTTTATCACCCATGATCATCACCTGATACCCTTCCTCAGCCATGCTTTTGGCAAGTTTTTGGGCTCTCAATACATAAGGACAGGTGGCATCCACTATCTTGTTATTATTGGATGTCAAGGTCTCCAACACTTCTCTGGTAACGCCATGTGAACGCAGGATCACCGTATGACCAGTCAACTTGTGAAAATCGTCACAGATCATGATCCCTTGCTGTTTGAGCTTGTTCACAATAAAGGGATTGTGGATCAGCTCGCCCATGGTGCACACCTTGTCTCCAAGCCCGGCGGCTTCTTCCGCAAGCTGGATGGCTCTGCGCACTCCAAAGCAAAAACCTGAAAACTCTGCCAGATAAATGTTCATAGCCCACCCAATATCTTTTGCACATGCTGATAAAGCAAATCAACCTGCCCCTCCAATGTGAGCAGGGTGGTATCTATCAGAATGGCGTCATCAGCTTGCACAAGGGGTGCCAAAGTGCGGTTGCGGTCGTTCTTATCACGTTGTAAAAGATCAGCGCGGACGTCCTCAAAGCTGGCATTTATGCCTTTGGTATTCAATTCCAAAAGCCTGCGCTGGGCTCTGGCATCCACGTCCGCTGTTAGAAAAAACTTGATGCGGGCATCGGGGAACACATAGCTGCCAATATCACGGCCATCCAGGATAAAGCCCCCTGCATGGGCGATGCGGCGTTGCAGTTCCACCATTTTAAGCCTTACGGGAGTTAGCGCAGAAATAGCAGAGGACATCTTGGAGATGGATTCAGAGCGGATCAACTGGCTCACATCCTCACCATCCAAAAAGACACGGTTTTGCTCTTGGGCAAAATCCATCCTCAGATTGATGGAACCCATCATCGCAGCAATGGCGTCCACATCTTCCAAAGACAGCCCTTCACGCTGGGCCTGTAGCGCACAAGCGCGATACATGGCACCTGTATCCAGATACACGTATCCCAGCCTCTGCGCCAGCAATCTGGCGGTGCTGCTTTTGCCGGAAGCGGCAGGTCCATCAATGGCTATTATTACTTTCTGCATTTACTTCTCACCGAATCTACCAAGAAATTCAATGCCTAAATCAAGTCAATGCTTTTTTTTACAGAATATAAGAACAACCAGACTGAAGCCCTCTTGCCTGTATTTTATATTAGGAGACCCTCCTTCCAAAATACAGCGCCCAATGCCCTCCAAATCAGCGTTTAATAGGAGTCTATTCCTCCAGATCGCTCACCGCTTGACTGCCGGCATCCATAAACACCTCGGATACTGTGGGATGAGCATGGATGGCGGTGGCAAGATCATACACCGTGCCTTCCATTTCCAGCAGTAAAGCAGCCTCGGCAATCATATCGGTGGCGTTGGATGCCACAATCTGCACGCCCAATACCTGGGAGTACTTGGGTTCATAAATCAGGCGCAGATATCCCTCTGAAGCTCCCTCTGCCAGAGCCTTTCCATTGGCAGCAAGGGAGTATTGCTGTGTCATATATTCCACACCTTCCGCTTTCAGCTGGCTCTCAGTTTTACCAATCTGTGCAATTTCCGGATCACTGTAGATATTAATGGGCATCAATTCCAGGGCATCCACATCCAGATTCCTTCCGTGAATATGATCGATCACTGCCAGCCCTTGAGAGGACGCGGCGTGCGCCAGATAGCTTTTGCCATTCACGTCTCCTGCAGCATAGATATTGGGGATGGAGCTCTGGAAAGAATGGTTTACCTCAATGAAGCCATCCTTTAGCTGCAGCTCCACCTTGCTCTTGGGCAATACAGCCTTGCGCAAAGAGCAGTTGAGGATGGTGTCATACTCGATTTCCTGTTTGTCTATGAATGCCTTCTCACCATCAAAGCGGATTTTCTGGGCAGGCACCACGGTCACCTTTTCCTTCTTCAGTTTACGCTGGACAAAGGACTGCAAGGATTCATCCAGTTCTGGCAACAAAACCTCACCCGTGAGAGCAAGCACCGGTTCTCTGCCCAAAAGCTGGAAGAATTGTAGCATTTCGTAGGCAACAGGACCTTCTCCCCAGATAATAGGCTTTTCAGGGAGGGAATCGCTATTGGCAAGTGCCTCCACGCCCAATACCTTTTTCATCCCATCCAGCTCGGCAGGTCTGGAACCAGTGGCAATGAGTATGTGTTTGGTCTCAAATATCTGTTTGTCTGCCTCCACCTCTGTGGGAGAGATGATCTTGGCTTCTGCCTTCAAGAATTCCACGCCATTCTTTTTCCACAGGAATTCAATACCTCTGGAAAGCTTGGCGATTACATCGGAGGAGCGCTTGCGGGCTTGTTTCCAATCAAAGCCAATCTTCTTGGCATCCACGCCGGTAATCCCAAAATCTGCGCTCTGTTTCACTATTTTATTATACAGCTTTGCGCTTTCCAGCCATGTTTTGGAGGGAATGCAGCCCCAATTCAAACACATTCCGCCTATATAGCGTTTATCGATAACAAGAGTCTTCAACCCCGTCTGTCCAGCACGAATGGCCGCCACATAGCCAGCGGGACCACTGCCAATGATGATAAGATCATACTTCATTTTGATTCTCCTTTATATCCCTCTTTGCCTCCATCCCACATGGACAAGAGCAGAAGTGGATTCTGCAGGTATTCCAAGACAAGGTTCAAAAACCGTGCCACGTCTCCCCCATCCACTATTCTGTGATCCACGCTCATGGAGATGGGCAACACATTGCCAATCACGATTTCACCATCTTTCACCACTGGTTTCTGGGTAATTTTGCCCACGCCAAGGATGGCAACCTGCGGATAGTTTATCACGGGAACGGCATAATAGCCGCCTATGGAGCCAAAGCTGGTGATGCTGAAGGTTCCGCCTTTGAGCTCGTCCAGTTTCAATTCACGCTTGGGTGCACGAGTGGCAAAGTCATTGAGCTTTGTAGCCAGTTCCAGCAGGCTCTTTTGATCGGTATCGGGAATTACTGGCACCACCAGGCCGTCATCGGCATCCACTGCGATGCCTATATTGATGTTATTCTTATAGATAATGCGCTCGGCATCCATATCCAGCTCTGCATTGAGGATGGGAAATTCCCGCAAAGCCATGCTAACCGCGCGAATCACAAATGGCAGATAGCTGATATTGACGCCCAGCTCTGCAAAGTGTGGTTTCAAGCTGGTGCGTGCCTCCACCAAGGGAGTGATTTCCACCTCATCCATCACGCTCATGTGAGCGGCATTCTGTTTGGAGCGTATCATGTTTCTGGCAATCGTCTTGCGGATCATGGAAAGCGGCTGGCTGGTAAATTGTTCTTTGACAGGGGCTGGCTGTGCCGGGCTGGCAGCAGGCTGTTGATGCTTGGATCTCTCGATATCCTTTTTGGTCACTCTGCCTGCGGGTCCGGTGCCAGTGACGGTATTGATATCAATGCCCAAGTCCTTTGCCATTGCCCTTGCCACGGGGGTTGCCAAGACCTTCCTTTTCCCCTCCTGTTTGACGGGGGCTTCGGCTGCTGGAAGTCCTTCACCAGAGGAGGGCAGATAGGCTCCCTCGCCTGCCACCTCAATGGTGCCCACCACGCCAAATCCCTTCTCCTCCACCTTGGTTTCTGATGGAGGCAGGGGCTGCTCAGCGGCTGTCTTTACGGCTTCTTCACCTTCCACGCCGGGGATGTCGATTTCCACCAGGGCGTCTCCCACCTTGATGGTATCACCCACTGCGCCAAAGCGTTGGGATATTATTCCGTCCTTGGGGGAAGGTATGTCTGTCACCACCTTATCGGTTTCCATCTTCACCACCGGATCGCCGGAGCTGATGCTTTGTCCTTTTTCCACATACCATTCTATGATTATGCCTTCTTCCAGGCCTTCACCGATATCGGCAAATTTGAATATGTATTTCATGATTTGCTCCCTTAATAATTAACAAGTTTTTCGATCTCCCACGCAATGCGTTGTGGCGAGATCATATAATGCTTTTCTCCCAAAGGAAGGGGGATAACTGTATCAAAGCCTGTGAGACGCTTTGGCGGTGCTTCCAAAGAGAGGAAGGCTTCTTCATTTATCACACTGATCAATTCTGCTGCCGGACCATAGCTCTGCTGAGCTTCCGTCACAATCAGCGCTCTTCCGGTCTGGCGCACGGAGGCTCCGATGGTGTCCCGATCAATGGGCCAGATGCTTCTGAGGTCGATTAGTTGCACGCTGATGCCTTTTTCTTTGACCAATACCATTGCCTTCTGCACTTCGCGGATCATCGCACCATAGGCTATCACCGTGATATCTTCACCTTGGCTGATTACCTTGGCTTTGCCTATGGGGATCTGGTATTTCTCTTCGGGAACCTCCTGCTTGATGGCACGGTAAATGCGCTTGGGCTCCAAATATATCACAGGATCAGGATCTTCTATGGCAGCGATCAAAAGCCCTTTGGCATCATAAGGCGTGGAGGGAATCACCACTTTCAGGCCGGGAGTGTGTCCAAAATAGGCTTCCGGACTCTCGGAATGGTGTTCCAAAGCGTTAATGCCACCGCCATAGGGTATCCGGATAACCAGGGGGACTTGATACTTGCCTCTGGTTCTATTGCGAAAGCGGGCAATATGGGAAATTATCTGATTGAATGCGGGATAGGAAAAGCCGTCAAATTGCATCTCAATGATGGGCTTCATGCCGGAAATCGCCATCCCCAATGCAGTGCCGGCAATGCCGGATTCTGCCAGAGGGGAATCGAACACACGTTCTTTGCCGTGCTTCACCTGCAAGCCTTCTGTGACGCGGAATACACCACCTTCCACACCCACGTCCTC
>JAAYQD010000377.1 GCA_012519465.1 Candidatus Cloacimonadota bacterium | reverse complement strand
TGGATTGCGCACGATTTTACTGCTCAGCGGCAACGGTTGGGACGAGCTCAAAACGGGGATGCAGGGCTGGGAATACCGTCCAGACTTTATCTGCGAGGACCTCTTGACGGCTGCCAAACTAATCAGGATGCAGCAATCATGAAGCCAATCTATCACTTTGAAAAGGCAAAGTTCCTTAGTCTCAGCTCCTTGCAGCAACATAATGCCTTCATAAATATCCTCCGCCACCTGGAAGAGCAGGCATGCTTACAAAACCTATCCCCAGAGCTGATTGAGATGGTGGAGAAGATGGCTAATTGGATGGACATCAGGGAGTTCGGTAGCCTGGAAGGTGCTTCCCCGCGGGATCTCGCCCTCGCTGCTGCGGATTGGCTGATCAAAAACGACCGTCCCGTTCGTGATGAGGATATCCCCATTTATCAACGTGACGGGGAGGCTTGGGGGCTGCAAAAGCGTGAATCCGCCAGCCAGATGGTGGTGATTCTCTCCAGCCTGCGCTCCGCATTCAATACGGGCTCCATCTTTCGCACAGCGGAATGCCTGGGCATAGCCGAGCTCTGGCTGTGTGGCATTACTCCCAAACCCGGAGAGAGGGCTTTGGAAAAGACGGCGCGGGATACCGTGCAACGGGTGAAATGGCGCATATTTGACAACACCCGGGATGCCGTATCAGAAGCCAAAGCCCAGGGCAGAACCATCTACGCGCTGGAAACTGCCGGCACTGCCAGACAGGTCTTTACCATGGAATATCAATTCCCCAACGCCATAATCCTGGGGAATGAGGCGCTGGGCATAGACAAGGCAATCTTGGATATTTGCGATCACATCATTTCCATTCCTGTGCAGGGCTGGAAAAACTCCCTCAACGTGGGCGTGGCATTCGCCGTGTGTGCCTATCAGATGATTTGGGGCTGCTCCTCAGCTCCCAATTGACCCTTTCTCACCCACCTCTTCCCTGTTAACCACCCTTGTCTCTCCTTTGTCTCGACAAGGGTGAGACAAGGGTGGTACAAGGGAGGCTAATAGGCAAGGCTATGCCAAAAAAGCTGTGAGAAAGGGCTATGGAAGGGACAAAAAGGTGGCCTTATCCCTCATACTGCTTATACTTAAACACCTCGGCATGGCGGGTGAAGCGGAAAACCTGATCGAATACCATCACGTGGTAGTGGCTTTCATCGCCATCTACCACCAGGAGGTATTCCTCACCATACTTGTAAAAGACGAGGTGATGGATGCTTTTATCCTTCATGCCCACCTTCACATCTGCTTCCAGTTTCAGCTTTTGGGCGTCTATTTCCGAGGGAATTTTGAAGGTATATGCCTCCAGATTGGCAAGGATATTGAGGAGCTTGCCCATCGTGTCGTTATGTGGGGGCACCGTAAAATTCTCCCTGGCATCCAGATAATGCCAGGCGTCATCTTTCTGGGTGAGAACGTAGCTATTTTTGGAGTGTTCCACGGTGATGGAACTGAGCTGGTTCCAATCCAGCTTGAGGATGGAGGGCGAGCGCCAGGATTCCATATTGGGCTGGAAGTGGTTGTATATCACCTGTTTCACCTGGTAGATTTTATTATCTTTATCATAACGGAAGTAATCGTAAGGATTGTTTGTATTGCCAAAATGACAGTGCACCAGGGTCTTGCCGGCAGCGTCCAGGAGCTTGATTTGCAAGGCTTCTGAGGCTTGCAATCCATAGCGGTCGAGATCGGTCTTGGATTCGCTCATCGGCATTCCGGAATAGGTGGCATTGAATGCGGAGCGGAAGAAATAGTTCAAGACGTCTTCATTCACCTTTGCCTCATCGGGATAGATCATCCGCCACTCTTTATCAACCAGATGGATATGTACCGTATCGGCAGCATTAAAGACGTGGATGGATACCACTTTGGTGGAATCCACGGGCATCACACGCAGGATTTTCTCCTTGGGTTCGCGCTTTTGCATCAGGATTATCAGCCCTAAAAGGAGCAGGAAAACCGCCAGCAGAATCAGGAGACGGCGCTTCATATTTGGAGCCTCTTCTTCTTGTGTGAACTCCAGACGAGTAGCCCCAAAGCCAGGATGAGAATGGGTGGCACCAGTATTGCCACGAGCTTAAATACCAGTGAAAGGCGGCGAATCACGGGCTCCGGCTCGGCTGGATTCATGTTTCTGCGTAGCATATAATAGCGCACATCCAGGCGGCTTGAACCCAGCTTGCGGCTGCGGATGTTGATACGTGAATCTTGTCCCAGATAGTGATCGATGGCATTTAAGACCACAAAGCTGCGGTTTATATATTCCGGGGTCTCCGGATCCATAAAGAGTTCCCGGTCTCCAAAGATGATAAACTGGGCATCTTTGCGGCTGGAGACGAATCCCGGCTTTTGCAGATCTGGCATATCGGCAAAGAAGCTGGTGAGCTTGCCCTCTATTTTGGCACCCACGGTGATGGGTTTTTTGCCCAATAAAAGGTTGGGATCTGGTTGGCTGGCAATGGCATCCAGATTGAAGATGGGTCCCTGCATGGTGCCGGAATTGGGGGAGGTTTGCAGGATAGGCTCAAACTTGATATTCACGCTATCGGCGGCGGGTATTTCCGAGGCAAAATAGAGCAGGATATTATCGTTGCCGGCGGTGATGGGAACCTTGTCCATCCCTTTAACCACGGGGAAAAACAGGTAGGGTACCCAAGAACCAAGCCCTTGGCCTGTGCCGTAATAACACTCGCTATCCAACACCATATTGGGCTGTACCATCACGCCATAATGATACAAAAGATCAAAGATATTGGAATCCATGATGCGCAAGCCGTTGTTATCGGCAGTGATGCGGTCTTGTAAAAACACCACCTTTCCGCCCTTCATGATATATTGATCCAGGGTGTAAAGCTGGTCTATGCTGAGATCCTCTGATACACCGGTGAAGAGCATCACGGGGTCAAAGCGGGAGAGGCTGTCCAGGCTGGTGATATATTGACGGTAGTTATCTCGCAGCTCTGAGCTCAGAACCTGAGTGGGGAAATGGCTGTAAAGTGAATCCTGAAAGACAGTTATGTGTGAGTGAGGGGCGCCGCTGAGGTTTTGGATAGTTTTGGTGATATTATATTCCAGGGTGGATTCCATCCCGGGATAGACGTTCATTATATCATGATGGCCGCCGCTTTCAAAGACGACTCCCGATACAATCTCTTTCATTGACAGCTGGTCATTCTCATATATCTGAATGGGGAAGATGTGCAGGCCATTTATCTGTGCTTGTTCCACCAGCTCTGCATGGTCTTTAAAGCGGGCATATTCAAAGGTAAATTTGCCCTTGCTGGCGCGACGGTATTCTGTGAGCAGGTCTTTCAGATAGCGCTGGATGGTGCTGAACTCTCCGGGCAGGTCTTTGGAGGTATACACCTTTACCACCATCTTGTCTGGCAGTTTGGATACTGTTTCCCGGCTGTATTTGCCCAGGCTGTTTACTTTCCCCAAGGAGAGATCCAGCTTTGTGTACAGGTAGAAAGACAGGACGAGAATCATCACGGCAATGCCGATGCGCAGGAGGTATGTGCCTAAGATTAGGTTGCGTTTGTTCTTGCTCATTTATATCTCCTGCATCATGTTACGGGATTGTAGCTTCAGCTCTGCCAGGTATTTGAAAACTACCACCAAGACGAGGAAAAACACCACTTCACGGGTGTCTATCACGCCTTTGAAGAAGTATTGCAGGCGGTTGTCGAAGCTGATGAAATTGGCCAAAAAGGTAAAGCGGGGCGGCAAAAACATATTTACGAATTGGACGAGGTAGAAGATGGAATTGATTGCCAAGCCCAAGATGAAGGCTAACATCTGGTTTGAGGACAGGCTGGAGGCAAAAACGCCAATGCTGATATAGACGGCGCCTGCCAAAAGCAAACCCAGATAGCCGGTGAGGATGGCTCCAAAATCCACGCCCACACCAAATTGGACAATCAAACCCAAATAGACCAAAGTGCATGCCAAGACAGTGATTAGCAGCCCGATGGCAGCCAATATCTTGCCCCAGAGTATCTGGCTGAGCCGGATGGGCATAGTGGAGAGCAGCTCAAAGGTGCCGCTGGAAAGTTCTTTGGAGATACTGCCCATGGTGATGGCTGGTGTGTAAACCACAAATATCAGGTGGATGATATCAAAGATGCCACGCATTTCTGCCAAGCCCACCTTGAGGGCGGTATTGGCAAAATAGAGGCCGGTTGCCACCAAAAAGAGGACGAAAACGATATAGGTGGTAAAGGAACGGAGAGCAAGGGAATACTCTTTTTTGGCTATGGTGATGGCGGGGTTCATTGCTCCTCCTCGTGTGTGGGCTCGTCTTGTGGAGAGTGTGTATCATCCTCCTGTGGTGTGGGTTGGGGGTCTTCCATGTCATCGTCCTGTGTGTCTTCAGGATCGGCAGGGTCTTCCTCCGGCTGTGACAAATGCTCTTCCATGGTGAGGCTGTGGAACACCTCTTCCAGGCTTTGTTTTTCGCTGTATAAACCCAGGAGCTGCCATCCCTTTTCGGATACAAAGAGGGAAATCTCCTTGCGCAAATCCAGCTCGGAGGGGACCACTATTTTGAGGGTGACGCTGGTTTCGTATTGTTTTTGCTCTGCCAATTGTGTTTGCGGATAGAGGAAAAACCAGTCTGAAAAATCGGGTTCCACTGCTTCAATTTCCAGGGTCAGGTATCTCTTGTTGCCGATATAAAGGCCGAGGTTTTCGATCTGGTCATCCACCACGATGCTGCCTTTATTGATGATGATTACTCGATCACACAAGGCCTGCACTTCCTGCATGATATGGCTGGAGAGGAGCACGGTTTTCTCTTGCCCCAATTCCAGAATGAGGCTCCTGATTTCCAGGATTTGGTTTGGATCCAGGCCGCTGGTGGGTTCGTCCAAAATCAATACATCGGGATCGTGGAGGATGGCCTGTGCCAAGCCCACACGCTGGCGAAACCCCTTGGAGAGGGTGCCGATTTCCTGGTTTAAGACCACCTCCAATCCGCAGTTTTCTATCACATAATCCAGCCTTTGCTGATACAGGGAGGCGGGCATGCGCCTGAGATTGGCGATGTATGCCAAAAACTCTGCCACCCTCATCTGGGGATAAAGGGGGTTGTGCTCCGGCAGATAGCAGATGCGCGCACTGGTGGCGAGGGGATTGGCAAAGATGCTCTTGCCCTCCAATTCTATGGAGCCTTGATCTGGCTGCAGATAGCCCACCATCATGCGCATGGTGGTGGTTTTGCCGGCACCATTGGGACCCAGGAAGCCCACGATTTCACCGGCGTTGATGCCAAAGCTGATATTATCCACGGCTTTGATATTGCCAAAGCGACGGCTCAGCGCTTTTATCTCTATCATGAATACTCCTAAAAGTATGAATCTATAGTGTTTGTATGTCTAATGCATCATCATGGGAAATTGCGAGGTTTGCTCTCCGTCTGTGAGCGAGATCACGTCTCCCTCTTTGATGCCGCTGATTACCTCCACCATCTGCATATCGTTGGCGCCAAGTTTCACCAGGGTGGGGATGGGTTTGGGCGGGGCGGAGGCGGCTTTTTTATCCTTTCCTTTGCCGGTGCTGGCAGGAGGCAAAAGATACACGATATCCTCGTCATCATCATTGCTGAATACAGCGCGGATGGGGATGGTGAGTACATCCAGGCGGGATTCTCCCAGTATGGAAACGGCAGCCGTCATGCCGGGACGGGCTTTCTCGCCGGTGGCGTTGATGCTGATCTCCACGGGGAATACCTTGGCGTTGTTTTCTATGATTGCCATGGGTGCAATCTTGGTGATGGTGCCCACGAAATTGTCATAAGGGAGGGCATCCAGGCTGATTTCTGCGTGTTGTCCCAGGCTGAATTTGGCGATATCCACCTCGTTG